>NZ_JBHWDS010000018.1:88169-150423 GCF_042734615.1 Kitasatospora sp. NPDC059646 | reverse complement strand
CCCGGGTGCGCCCCCCCGGCCCGACCGCCTTTTCGGCCCTCGCGGAGGTTGTCCGACGGCCCGTCAGGTGTCGTGGGGCGCGCGGGATGCCCCTTTAGCGCGCCGGGCGCGCGCTCCGCAAGAGCCGCGGTCCCGATTGAGTGGTTTTCCGATGATCTGTTCTACTGCGCTGCCGCGATTCCCGGGCATGGACGGCAGTTGAGGTGGCATGCTGCTCAGCGTCAGGGGGGTTGGTACCAATTACCGCACTGTTGCCAGAAGTAGGGCCGGAGGTCGATGTGTCCGCCAGCGTGAATCCGACGGTCCGCCGTCGCAGGCTCGGCGCCGAGCTCCGGCGACTGCGCGAACTCAGGGGAATGACCGCCGAAGAGGTGGCGGGCCGCCTGATGGTGTCCCAGTCGAAGATCAGCCGACTGGAGAACGGCCGCCGTTCGATCAGCCAGCGGGACGTGCGGGACCTGTGCGACGTCTACGAGGTCGAGGACGAGCGGGTCCGCACCGGGCTGATGGAGATGGCCAAGGAGTCGCGCCAGCGCGGCTGGTGGCACGAGTTCGGGGACATCCCGTACAGCGTGTACATCGGCCTGGAGGCGGAGGCGTCGTCGATCCGGGCGTACGAATCCTCGTTCGTGCCGGGCCTGCTGCAGACCCGGGAGTACGCCGAGGCGGTGGTGGCCGGCACCCAGCCGGACACCGACCCGGTGGCGATCCGGCGCCGGGTGGACGTGCGGCTCAAGCGACAGCACCGGATACACGGCGAGGACCAGCTCGGCAGCCTGTGGGTGGTGATCGACGAGGCGGTGCTGCGCCGGCAGGTCGGCGGGCGGCAGGTGATGGCCGAGCAGCTGTTCCAGCTGGTCGAGCTCGGCGAGCGGCCGAACATCAACCTGCAGGTCATACCGTTCGAGCGCGGCGCCCACCCCGGCATGACCGGGACATTTTCCCTGCTGGAGTTCCCCGAGTCCGCGGATTCCACGGTCGTCTACTTCGAAGGAGTGACGAGCGATCTCTACCTGGAGAAGGAAGCCGACGTCCGCCGCTATACCAATCTCTACGACCACCTGCGAGCCGCGGCGATGAGTGTCGCGGAGAGCCGGTCGATGATCACCCATTTGGCAGAGGAGTTCATGAAATGAGCAAGGCCACCGAGACCCTGACCTGGCGCAAGAGCAGCTACAGCGGCGGCAACGGCGCATGCGTCGAGATCGCCGTGCCGGGTTCTGCCTCGATCGCGGTCCGGGACTCCAAGGACCCGCAGGGCCCGCAGCTGCGCTTCTCCCGCGAGAGCTGGGCCGCGTTCGCGGCCGCGGCCGGCGCGGGCGCCTTCGGCACGGTCTGATCCGCCGGCTCACCGCACGTCCTCCGGTGCCCGCCGCCTCCCGCGCGGCGGGCACCGCGGCACGTCCGGACGGGCCGTCAGACGCCGACCGGGTAGCGGGCGTTCCAGCCCTCGGTGCCGTGCAGGTCGGGGCCGTGCAGCAGTTCCAGCACCAGGTCGTCGGCGAGTTCCAGGATCGCGCCGCGGCCCTCGAGTTCGGCGAGCAGCTCGGGCGGCAGGGCGGTCTCGCCGTGCAGGGCGCCGAGCAGGTTGCCGCAGATCGAGCCGGTGGAGTCGCTGTCGCCGGAGTGGTTGACGGCCAGCAGCAGGCCGCTGCGGACGTCCTCGGCGACCAGGGCGCAGTACAGGCCGATGGCGAGCGACTCCTCGGCGGTCCAGCCCTCGCCGAGTTCCTCGACCCGCTCCGCGGACGGCACGCCGGCCCGGACGGCGTCCAGGGCGGCGCGCAGCGCGGCGGTGGTCTCCTCGTGGCCGGGCCGTTCCGACAGCAGCGCCAGGGCGAGGTGGACGCCCTCCTCCAGGGTGCCGCCGCGGGCCACCGCGTGGACGATCACCGCGAACGCTCCGGCGGACAGGTAGCCGGTGGGGTGGCCGTGGGTCAGCACCGAGCACTCGACGGCGAGTTGGAACACCAGGGCGGGCTCCCAGGCGGTGAGCAGGCCGAACGGGGCGGCGCGCATCACGGTGCCGCAGCCCTTGGAGTTCGGGTTGCGCGGCTCCTCGACGGTGGGCAGCGGCCCGGCCTCGGTGCCGGCCAGGCCGGTCAGGCAGGCGTTGCCGGGGGCGCGGCGCTCGTACAGCCACTCCTCGCGGCCGAGCCAGCCGAGGTCCCTGCGTCGCTCGTCGGGGCCCCAGTCCTGCTGGGTGGTGTACCAGCGCAGGTAGGCGCGGTGCACGTCGGACGGCGGGTGCCAGGCGCCGGTGTCCCGGCTGATGTGGGCGCGGATCAGGCCGTCGACGGTGAACAGGCTGAGCTGGGTGTCGTCGGTGACGGCGCCGCGCCGCCCGTAGGCGGGGACGTAGCCGGTGACGCCCGCCGCGCCGTGGGCGGCGCGGATCCGGTCCAGCTGCTCGAACTCGATGCCGGCGCCGAGGGCGTCGCCGATCGCGCCGCCGAGCAGGCAGCCCCGCACCCGGCTGCGGAAGTCCTGCTGCTGGGCGCGTGACCACAGGGGCATCACGGGTGGGGGCCTTTCGGTCGGCGGCGTCGGACAGCAGACGCACTGTATTCGAAGAGCTGGGCGAATCCGCCAGCTCCACCGAACATCCATCCGCCCGCCGCCGGGCGGCCGGCTACTCCAGGACGGGGAGCAGCCGGGGCAGGTGGCCGTCCGAGGCGAGGGCGGCGGCGCGGCGTTCGGCGGGCACCGGGCCGTAGTCGGTGGTGCGCTGCCGGGCGGGGCGGCCGGCCAGGGCGGCGATCGCCTCCAGGTCGCGGACCGACTTGTAGGAGCCCCAGGAGGAGCCCGCCATCCGGGAGATGGTCTCCTCCATCAGCGTGCCGCCGAGGTCGTTGGCGCCGCTGCGGAGCATCTCGGCGGCGCCGTCCGCGCCGAGTTTCACCCAGCTGGTCTGGATGTTGGGGATGTGCGGGTGCAGCAGCAGCCGGGCCATCGCGGTGACCGCCCGGTTGTCGCGGGCGGTGGGGCCGGGCCGGGCGATGCCGGCCAGGTAGACGGGGGCGTTGGTGTGCACGAACGGCAGGGTGACGAATTCGGTGAACCCGCCGGTGCGCTGCTGGAGTTCGGCCAGCAGCCGGAGGTGGCCGAGCCAGTGCTTCGGGGTGTCGACGTGCCCGTACATCATGGTGGACGAGGAGCGCAGGCCCAGTTCGTGGGCGGCGGTGACGACCTCGACCCAGGTCGCGGCGGGCAGCTTGCCCTTGGTGAGGACCCAGCGGACCTCGTCGTCGAGGATCTCCGCGGCGGTGCCGGGGATGGAGTCCAGGCCGGCCTCCTTGGCGCGGGCCAGCCAGTCGCGGATCGACAGGCCGGTGCGGGTGGCGCCGTTGACGACCTCCATCGGGGAGAACGCGTGCACGTGGATGCCGGGTACCCGCTCCTTCACGGCGCGGGCGATGTCGAAGTAGGCGGTGCCGGGCAGGTCCGGGTGGATGCCGCCCTGCATGCACACCTCGGTCGCGCCGACCTGCCAGGCCTGCTCGGCCCGTTCGGCGACCTGGTCGAGCGACAGGGTGTAGGCGTCGGCGTCGGTGCGGCGCTGCGCGAACGCGCAGAACCGGCAGCCGGTGTAGCAGACGTTGGTGAAGTTGATGTTCCGGGTGACGCAGTACGTCACGTCGTCGCCGACGGTGTCGCGGCGCAGCTCGTCGGCGATCCGGGTGAGCGCGTCCAGGGCGTCGCCGTCCGCCTGGAACAGGGCGAGGGCCTGGTCGTCCGTCAGTTTCGTCGGGTCGTCGGCGGCGGTGGACAGGGCGGCGCGGACCTCCGCGTCGAGGCGGCGCGGGGCGGGGGCGGCGACCTGTTCGCGCAGGGCGTCCCAGTCGCCGTACACCTCGTCGAAGTCGGAGCGGCGGTCGCCGGTGCGGCCCTCGGTGTCGACGGTGCGGAACAGGTCGGTGCGGCCGCCGCCGGTCATCGGCTCGTCGGGTTCCTGCCAGGGCAGGCCGACGGGGCGGCGGCCCTCGACGGCGAGGCCGGTGGCGGGGTCGGCGAGCGCCCGGACGTGCGGCAGCAGCCGGGGGTCGA
The DNA here is from genome assembly GCF_042734615.1 of Kitasatospora sp. NPDC059646. Classification (NCBI taxonomy): domain Bacteria; kingdom Bacillati; phylum Actinomycetota; class Actinomycetes; order Kitasatosporales; family Streptomycetaceae; genus Kitasatospora; species Kitasatospora sp. NPDC059646. The sequence goes on along the minus strand of NZ_JBHWDS010000018.1, from coordinate 146,376 downwards.
GCCAGGGTTCGCCGCGCTTCAGGTACTCGGGGTAGACGGTCAGCCGCTCGCGCAGCGCGAATCCGGCCGCGGCGGTGCGTTCGGCCAGGTCTTCGATGTGCGGCCAGGGGCGTTCCGGGTTGACGTGGTCGGGCGTGAGCGGCGAGATGCCGCCCCAGTCGTCGATGCCGGCGCCGATCAGCAGCGCGAACTCGGCGTCCACCAGGTTCGGCGGGGCCTGGATCCGGGCGGCGGGGCCGAGCACCAGCCGGGCCACCGCCACGGCGGCGGCCAGCTCGGAGAGTTCGGCGTCCGGCATGGCCCGCATCGCGGTGTCCGGCTTGGCCCGGAAGTTCTGCACGATCACTTCCTGCACGCCCTGGTAGGCGCGGGCCACCTTGCGGATCGCGAGCAGCGACTCGGCCCGCTCCTGGTAGGTCTCGCCGATGCCGATCAGCACGCCGGTGGTGAACGGGACGGCGCTGCGCCCGGCGTCCTCCAGCACCCGCAGCCGGACCGCGGGCTCCTTGTCCGGGGAACCGTGGTGCGGGCCGCCGGGCTCCGACCACAGCCGGGTGGCGGTGGTCTCCAGCATCATGCCCATCGACGGGGCGACCGGCTTGAGGCGCTGGAAGTCCGTCCAGGACAGCACGCCCGGGTTCAGGTGCGGCAGCAGCCCGGTCTCCTCCAGCACCCGCACGGCCATCGCCCGCACGTACGCCAGGGTGTCGTCGTAGCCGTGCGCGTCGAGCCACTCGCGGGCCTCCGGCCAGCGGTCCTCGGGGCGGTCGCCGAGCGTGAACAGCGCTTCCTTGCAGCCGAGTTCGGCGCCCCGTCGGGCGATCTCCAGCACCTCGTCCGGGGACAGGTACAGCCCGTGGCCGTCCTTGCGGAGCTTGCCGGGCACGGTGACGAAGGTGCAGTAGTGGCAGCGGTCCCGGCACAGCCGGGTCAGCGGAACGAACACCTTGCGGGAGTACGTGATCACGCCGGGGCGGCCGGCCTCCGCCAGGCCGGCGTCGCGGATCCGGGCGGCCGCGGCGCACAGCTGCTCCAGGTCGGCGCCGCGCGCCTGGAGCAGCACCGCCGCCTCGGCCGCGTCCAGCGCCACCCCGTCCCGGGCCCGGCGCAGCGCACGCCGCATCGCGTTCGTGGTGGGGGGCACGGCGGCGGCCGCCGGAGGCTGAGCGTTCATGGGCCCGACCCTACGCGAGCCGTACGCCTGCGGGAGTACACGACCCTGACGGCGTCTCAGGGTCGACATACTCCGGATACAACGCGAGACGTAGCGGGAAGTGCTGCCGCCGGGCGACGCGTGCGCGGGCCCGCGGGGCTTCAATGGACAGTGACAGCAGACGAGCTCGAACAAGGGGGCCGCAGTGGACCAGGATTCCACGGCAGCACAGGACATGACGGCGACTCGGGCCGGCCGTCGCCGCACCGCCGTCCGGATCGGCGTGCCGGTGGCGGTCGCCGCCGCCGTCGCCACCGGCATCGGCCTGGTGCCCGCACTGGCCAGCGACGAGTCGCCGAACCTGCCCGCGATCAGTGCCCAGGACCTGATCGCCAAGGCGCTCTCGACGAACACCGACACCTTCAGCGGCACCGTCCGGGTCAACGCCGACCTGGGGCTGCCCACCGCGCTGACCGACGCGATGTCCGGGTCGGGCCCGCTCGGCGAGATCGCCCGCAGCGCCGGCGCGCAGACCGGCAGCGCCGACCCGCAGCTGAAGGCCGTCGAACTGCTCGGCGGCTCGCACACCCTGTCGGTCGCCACCGACGGCCCGGACCGCCAGCGGGTCACCCTGTCCGGCCAGAAGTCCGGCTACGAGCTGGTCCACAACGGCGGCCAGGTGTGGGCGTACGACCGCGGCTCCCAGCAGGCGCTGCACCTGACCGGCGCCGACGGCCACCGCCCCGACGGGAAGGCCGGCATCGCCTCGGTCAACCCGCAGGACATCGCCAAGCAGCTCCTGGAGCACTCCGCCGCCACCACCTCGGTGACGGTCGACGGCACCGAGCGGGTCGCCGGGCACGCCGCGTACAAGCTCAGCATCAAGCCCAAGCAGGCGGGCTCCACGATCGCCGAGATCCGGGTCTCGGTCGACGCCGACAAGGGCATGCCGCTGGCCGTGCAGCTGCGCACCGTGGACGGCGCGACCGCGTTCGACGTGCGCTTCGGCACCCTGTCCTACGCCAAGCCGGACGCCAAGACCTTCGAGTTCGACGCGCCCAAGGGCGCGAAGGTGGTCGAGCGGTCCGGCGGCGCCCTGACCGACAACCCGATGCCGTCCGTCCCGGGCCTGCCCTCGCTGCCGGCCGGCGGCGGGGCCGCCGGCGCCGGGGGCGTCATCGGTGAGGGCTGGACGGCGATCGCGCACGCCGACGCGGGCGCCGAGGCCGCGAAGGGCCTGGCCAAGTTCACCGGCCGTCAGGTCAAGGGCGGCACCCTGGTGTCCACCCGCATCGTCAACGCCCTGATCACCACCGACGGCAAGGTCTACGTGGGCGCCGTCACCCCGGAGACGCTGCAGGCCGCCGCCGGCAAGTAGCCGCGACCGCGGTGCGGGGCCCCGGAGCCGACCGTCCGGGGCCCCGTGCCGTGCTCGGCGGCGGGCGGGCGGACGCGGCGGCGGACGGTCCGCGCGCCGGGCCCGCCGCCGGCCGGGTCGCGCAGCACGGACGTCGGCAGTCCGGACGTCCGGTCGAGGAGATCCCGGGGGAGGCGTCGCTCCCGGCCCGGGGACGTGCCGCGGCTCTTGACGCGGACTCGGGCGAACCGGTGGGATGGTGGGCCGCCGCGGACCGTTCGTCCGTTGTTCGCCCGTCCGTCCGCCGCCCGCTGGGAGCACCGTGCCGATCCGCCGCCGTCCGGTCCTGCTGGGCGGGATCGCGGTCGCCTGCGCCACGGCGGCGGCCCGCTGCGGGCCCGCCGAGGCCAGTTCCGGCGCCGCCCCGGCCGGGCTGCTGGAGGTCGCCGCCGGCTGGACCTCCGGCCCCGACCGCAACGGGCTGCAGGCCCTGCTGGCCGCCCTCAAGGGCCACGCCCCGGACGTCACCTTCGTGGCCGGCGACGGCTCCACCGGCACCGACCCGGCCGCCCTGCTGGCCACCGGCCGGCCGCCGGACGCCGTCCGGTGCTCCGGCGGCGCCGAACTCGCCAGGCTCGCCCCGCACCTGGAACCGCTCGACGCCCTCGCCCGGGCCCGCCGCTGGTCCGCCGGCCTGCCCGCCGCGCTGCGCCCCCGGCTGCGCGCCGGGAACGCGCTGTACGGCGTCCCGGCGGGCGTGCGCCGCACCAACCTGCTGTGGTCCCGGCCGCAGGCGCTGGCGGAGGCCGGCGCCGACCCGGCCCCCGCGGACCCCGGCCTGCTGCTCGCCCAGCTGCAGCGCGTCACCGCGACCGGCCGCACCGGCCTCGCCGTCGGCGGCCCCGCCGAGGTGCTCCAGCTGGCCGAGACGGTGCTGCTCGCCGCCCACGGCCCCGACGCGTTCGGCGCCCTCTGGCAGCCCGGCGGCCCCTGGCGCACCCCGGCCACCGCCGGCGCGCTGCGCCTCCTCGACGCGCTGCTCGCCCACGCCGCGCCGGTCGCCCCGGACGCCGACTGGACGGACGCCGCCCGGCTGCTCGGCACCGGCCGGGCCGGCTACCTGCTCACCGGCGACTGGGCGGACGGCTGGCTGCGCGAGAACCTCGGCCTGCGGGCCGGCGCCGACCACCGGTGGGCCGCCGCCCCGGGCACCGCGGCCCTGTTCCAGTTCCGCGCCGACGTGTTCGTCCTCCCCCGCGGCGCCCGCCACCGGGCCGCCGCGCTGGCCTGGCTGGACGTCTGCGCGAGCCTCGACGGCCAGGTCGCCCTGAACGGCGCCCGCGCCGCCGTCCCCGCCCGCACCGACCTGCCCGAACCGGCCAGGGCCCTGTTCGGCCCGTACCCGCGGTGGTCGCTGGACCAGTGGCGGAGCGCCCGGCCGCTCGACTCGCTCACCCACGGCGGCCTGCTCGACCCCCGCCGCCGGGCCGCGGCGCTCGCCGCCGCCGCGGCGTTCACCACCCACCGCGACAGCACCCGGCTGGCCCGCGAGCTCGCCGCGGGCTGACCGGCCGTCAGCCGGCGACCGGCTCCGCGGGCACCGGCACCGCGGCCGGGCGCCGCTCCGCCCGCACCCGGCGCAGCGCGTCGGCGCTCAGCACCAGCAGGGCCACCCACACCAGCGCGAAGCCCGCCCAGCGGGCCGGCGCCATCGACTCGTGGAAGACCGTCACGCCGATCAGGAACTGGAACACCGGCGCCAGGTACTGGAGCAGCCCGAGGGTGGTCAGCGGCACCCGCAGCGCGGCCGCGCCGAAGCACATCAGCGGCACCGCGGTGATCACCCCGCTGGCCATCAGCAGCGCGGTGTGCCCCCAGCCGTAGTGGCCGAGGCTCCCCTGGCCGCGCACCCCCAGGTAGACCAGGAAGCCGAGCGCGAACGGGAACATCACCGCGCTCTCCACCGCCAGGCTCTCCGGCCCGCCCAGCCCGACCTTCTTCTTCAGCAGCCCGTACGTGGCGAACGACAGCGCCAGCGTCAGCGCGATCCAGGGCAGCCGGCCGTACGCCACCGTCAGCACGGCGACCGCGGCCACGCCCACGCCGACGGCCGCCCACTGCGCGGTCCGCAGGCGCTCGCGCAGCACCAGCACGCCGAAGGCGATCGTCACCAGCGGATTGATGAAGTAGCCGAGGCTGGTCTCCACCACGTGGCCGGAGTTGACGCCCCAGATGTAGACGCCCCAGTTCACCGAGACCGTCGCCGCCGCGACCGCCAGCAGGGCGAGCCTGCGCGGTTCGCGCAGCAGCGGGCGTATCCACCCCCAGCGGCGGCGGACCAGCAGCATCGCCGCGACCGCGACCAGCGACCACACCATCCGGTTCGCCAGGATGTCGGCCGCGCCGGCGGGTTCCAGCAGCGGCCAGAACAGCGGGAACAGGCCCCACATCCCGTACGCCGCAAAGCCGTTCCAGAGCCCGACCCTGGCCTCCCGCGCACTCTCCGCCATGGCCTGCCCTTCACCCGCGCCCGAAACGTCCTACGAAAGGTAGCGGCACGCGGGTGAAGGTGTCATCCCCGATTCGGGGTTTTGCTACTGACGTCTCACTGGCCGGACACCGTCCAGGTGCTCGGACCCGCCAGCAGCGCCCCCAGGTCGCCGCGCCCCTTCTGCTCCTCCGCCAGCGCCAGCTGGTCGGCCATCTGCGTGTCGTAGACGTCCCGCCGGACGTCCCGCAGGACGCCGATCGGCGTGTGGTGCAGGGCGTCCGCCGCAGCGAGCCGGGTCAGCGCGAACGCCGTCGTCGGGCTGGCCGCGTGCGCGTCGTGCACGACCGCCTCGCCCTCGCTCCGCGGCGCGATCCGCAGGTCGCCGTCCGCCCCCCGCACCACGTGCCGGTCCGCGCCGACCAGGATCGGCTGCCCGTGCTCCAGCCGGACCAGCGCCTCGTCCCGGGTGCCGGGCTCCTTCAGCAGCTCGAACGCGCCGTCGTTGAAGATGTTGCAGTTCTGGTAGATCTCCACCAGCGCGGTGCCCTCGTGCTGCGCCGCGGCCCGCAGCACGGACTGCAGGTGCTGCCGGTCCGAGTCGATGGTCCGGGCCACGAACGAGGCCTCGGCGCCGATCGCCAGCGACAGCGGGTTGAACGGCGCGTCCAGCGAGCCCATCGGCGTCGACTTGGTGATCTTGCCGACCTCGCTGGTCGGCGAGTACTGGCCCTTCGTCAGCCCGTAGATCCGGTTGTTGAACAGCAGGATCTTCAGGTTGACGTTCCGCCGCAGCGCGTGGATCAGGTGGTTGCCGCCGATCGACAGCGCGTCGCCGTCGCCCGTCACCACCCACACCGACAGGTCGGGGCGGGACGCGGCCAGGCCGGTGGCGATCGCCGGGGCCCGGCCGTGGATCGAGTGCATGCCGTACGTGTTCATGTAGTACGGGAAGCGCGAGGAGCAGCCGATGCCGGAGACGAAGACGGTGTTCTCCCGCCGGATGCCGAGCTCCGGCATGAAGGACTGGACGGCCGCCAGGATCGCGTAGTCGCCGCAGCCGGGGCACCAGCGCACTTCCTGGTCGGTCTTGAAGTCCTTCGCCGACTGCGGGCCGTCGGCCCTGGGGACGAGCCGCAGGGCGGGGAAGTCGGTCATCGGGTCTCCTCCGCGTCGAGCGTGCCGATCGCCGCGTGCAGCACGTCGGCGAGCTGGGCGGCCTTGAACGGCAGGCCGCGCACCTGGTTGTAGGACTGCGCGTCGACGAGGTACTTCGCGCGCAGCAGCAGGGCGAGCTGCCCGAGGTTCATCTCGGGGACGATCACCCGCTCGTACCGGCGCAGCAGCGCGCCGAGGTTCGCCGGGAACGGGTTGAGGTGGCGCAGGTGGGCCTGGGCGACCCGGCCGCCGTCGGCCCGGACCCGGCGCACCGCCGCGGTGATCGGGCCGTAGGTGGAGCCCCAGCCGAGCACCAGGACGCGGGCCTCGCCGCTCGGGTCGTCGACCTCGGCGTCCGGGACCTCGATGCCGTCGACCTTGGCCTGCCGGGTGCGGACCATGAAGTCGTGGTTGGCCGGGTCGTAGGAGATGTTGCCGGTGCCGTCCTGCTTCTCGATGCCGCCGATCCGGTGCTCCAGGCCGGGCGTGCCGGGGACCGCCCAGGGGCGGGCCAGCGTGTGCGGGTCGCGCTGGTAGGGGCGGAACGAGCCGTCGGGACCGTTCGGCTCGGTGGCGAACTCGACGCGCAGGTCGGGGAGTTCGTCGACGTCGGGGATCTTCCACGGCTCGGAGCCGTTGGCCAGGTAGCCGTCGGAGAGCAGGAACACCGGGGTGCGGTAGGTGAGCGCGATCCGGGCCGCGTCGAGCGCGGCGTCGAAGCACTCGGCGGGCGTCGCGGGGGCGACGACCGGTACCGGGGCCTCGCCGTTGCGGCCGAACATCGCCTGCAGCAGGTCCGCCTGCTCGGTCTTGGTCGGCAGGCCGGTGGACGGGCCGCCGCGCTGGATGTCGACCACCAGCAGCGGCAGTTCGAGCGACACGGCGAGGCCGATCGTCTCCGACTTCAGCGCCACGCCGGGACCGGACGTGGTGGTCACGCCCAGCGCCCCGCCGAACGCCGCGCCGAGCGCCGCGCCGATGCCGGCGATCTCGTCCTCCGCCTGGAAGGTCCGCACGCCGAAGTTCTTGTGCTTGGACAGCTCGTGCAGGATGTCCGACGCCGGGGTGATCGGGTACGAGCCGAGGAACACCGGCAGCCCGGACCGCTCCCCCGCCGCGACCAGGCCGTACGACAACGCCAGGTTCCCGGAGATGTTGCGGTACGTGCCGGCCGGCAGCTTGGCCGGCGGCACCTCGTAGGAGACCGCGAAGTCCTCGGTGGTCTCGCCGAAGTTCCAGCCCGCCCGGAACGCCGCCACGTTCGCCTCGGCGATCTGCGGCTTCTTCGCGAACTTCTGACGCAGGAACAACTCGGTGCCGTGGGTGGGCCGGTGGTACATCCAGGACAGCAGGCCCAGCGCGAACATGTTCTTCGCCCGCTCGGCGTCCTTGCGGGCCAGCCCGCTGTCCTTCAGCGCCTCCAGCGTCAGCGTGGTCAGCGGCACCGGGTGCAGCCGGAACGCCTCCAGCGAGCCGTCGGAGAGCGGGTCCTCGCCGTAGCCGACCTTCGCCAGCGCGCGCTTGGTGAACTCGTCGGTGTTGACGATGATCTCGGCGCCGGCCGGCAGGTCCGGCAGGTTCGCCTTCAGCGCCGCCGGGTTCATCGCCACCAGCACGTCGGGCGCGTCGCCCGGCGTCAGGATGTCGTGGTCGGCGAAGTGCAGCTGGAAGCTGGACACGCCCGGCAGGGTGCCTGCGGGGGCCCGGATCTCGGCCGGGAAGTTCGGCAGCGTGGACAGGTCGTTCCCGAACGCCGCCGTCTCCGAGGTGAACCGGTCGCCGGTGAGCTGCATCCCGTCGCCCGAGTCGCCGGCGAACCGGATGATCACCCGGTCCAGCCTCCGGATCGGCTTGGCCGGCCGCCCGGCCCCGCCCTGCGGGACCGACCGGGCCGAGGCCGGACCCGTCCGGCGCTCGCCGTCCGGGCCGTCCACTGCCTCTGACTGATCGACCTGACTGGTCACTGCCGCGGACCTCCTCGAAAGGGAGCCAGCAGCGGGCGTGAGCCGTGTGCCCCGTCCGCCTGGCGCACCAAGGGAATCCTAAGCGGGCAGGGCACCGCGGGAAGGGAACTCGCGCACACCGCCCCGTCGGGTCACCCGGTGGTCAGGACTCCAGGTAGGCCAGCACCGCGAGAACCCGCCGGTGATCCTCCTGGCTCTGTCCCAAACCCAGTTTCTGGAAGATGTTCGACACATGCTTCTCGACCGCCCCGTCCGACACCACCAGTTGCTTGGCGATCGCCGCGTTGGTCCGGCCCTCCGCCATCAGCCCCAGCACCTCCCGCTCACGGGGCGTCAGCTTCGCCAGCGTGTCCACCTGCCGGCTGCGGCTCAGCAGCTGCTGCACCACCTCGGGGTCCAGTGCGGTCCCGCCCGCCGCGACCCGGGTCACCGCGTCGGCGAACTCCCGCACCTCGGCGACCCGGTCCTTCAGCAGGTAGCCCACGCCGCGGGTGGAACCCGCCAGCAGCTCGCCCGCGTACTGCTCCTCCACGTGCTGCGACAGCACCAGCACACCCAGCTGCGGGTACCTCTTGCGCAGCTCCACGCACGCCCGCACCCCCTCGTCGGTGTGCGTCGGGGGCATCCGGACGTCCGCCACCACCACGTCCGGCAACGAGCCCTCCCCCCGCAGCCCGTCCACCGCCCGCAGCAGCGCGTCCCCGTCTCCGACCCCCGCCACGACCTCCATCCCCCGGTCCGTCAGCAACCGCGTCAGCCCCTCCCGGAGCAGCACGGAATCCTCGGCGATCACCACACGCAACATGGGACGAACACTAACGCGAACAGCGGGACGGACAGGGGCGCGGGGAACTGCGCGAGCAAGGAGCGCACGTCGGCCAGGTCGCGATCAGGTGCAAGTCACTGCCCGCGTCGCGACCTTGCCGGTGGGCGCCTCCCGCTTCGCGCAGTTCCCGCGCCCCTGGTTTCACATCGTGCGGATGGCAACGGTGTCGCACAGCTCCTGGAGCGCCGCCTTCGCCGGGCACTCCGGCAGCGGGTCCAGCAGGGCGCGCGCTTCCTCCGCGTAGCGCAGCGTCTCCCGGCGTGCCCGCTCCAGCGCCGGGTGCCGGCGCAGCAGCCGGAGGGCCTCCGCGTGCGCGGCGTCGTCGGCCGCCAGGTCGGTGGCGAGGAGCTCGCGCAGCCTCGCGTCCTCGGGGTCGGCGGGGTCGACCGGCATCTGACGCAGCAGCAGGACCGGCAGCGTGGGGACGCCTTCGCGCAGGTCGGTGCCGGGGGTCTTGCCGGACTCGTGGCCGTCGCTGGCGATGTCGAGGACGTCGTCGGCCAGCTGGAACGCGGTGCCGATGCGCTCGCCGTACTGGGTGAGGAGGTCGACGATCCACGGTTCGGCGCCGGCCATCATCGCGCCGAAGCGGCAGGAGACGGCGATCAGCGAGCCGGTCTTCCCGGAGAGGACGTCGAGGTAGTGGCGCAGCGGGTCGTCCTCGGGGCGGGGTCCGACGGTCTCCAGGATCTGGCCGGTGACGAGTCGTTCGAACGCGTCGGCCTGGACCCGGACGGCGTCGGGGCCGAGGTCGGAGAGCACCTGGGAGGCGCGGGAGAACAGGAAGTCGCCGGTGAGGATGGCGACCGAGTTGTCCCAGCGGCTGTTGGCGCTGGGGGCGCCGCGCCGCACGGGGGCCTCGTCCATCACGTCGTCGTGGTACAGCGTCGCGAGGTGGGTCAGTTCGACCACCACGGCGGAGGGCACCACCCCGGGCGCGCCCGGGTCGCCGAACTGGGCGGCGAGCATCACCAGCAGCGGCCTGAACCGCTTCCCCCCGGCCTCGATGAGGTGGCTGGCGGTCACCGTGATGAAGGGCACGTCGCACTTGACGGCCTCGATCAGGGCGGCCTCCACGGCCTCCATCCCGGCCTGGACGTCGCGGGTCAGATCGCGGTCCTGCACGCTCAGCCCGAAGGGCCCCACGACGGTCACGCTGACCACTCCTGTCCCTGGTCGATCCAGCGGGCCGGTCCCTCAGCACCGCCGATGCACATACAAGGCAGCGTATCCGGTCCCGAGTGGATCACTGCACGGGCCTGGGCCTTCCTCCCCTGGTGGCGGGAGGTGCCCGGAACGGGCCGGCCCCCGCCGGGGTGGGCGGGGGCCGGACGGGGGACGGTCAGCGGACGAAGAGCGAGGCCTTGGAGGCCAGGTCGAGGAAGTACTGCGGGAGCAGGCCCAGGCCCAGGGTCACCAGCACGCCGAAGGCGATGGTGGTGGCGGTGAGGGCGCTGGGGACGGCGACCGCGGGGCCGGAGGGCTGCGGGTCGGAGAAGAACATCAGGACGATGACCCGGATGTAGAAGAACGCGGCGATCGCGGAGGACAGCACACCGACGATCACCAGCGGCGTGGCGCCGCCGCCGGCCGCGGCCTGGAAGACCGCGAACTTGCCGGTGAAGCCGGAGGTGAGCGGGATGCCCGCGAAGGCCAGCAGGAAGAGCGCGAACACCGCGGCGAGCAGCGGGGAGCGGCGTCCGAGGCCGGCCCAGTTGGACAGGTGGGTGGCCTCGCCCTTGGAGTCGCGCACCAGGGTGACCACGGCGAACGCGCCGAGGGTGACGAAGGAGTAGGCGAGCAGGTAGAAGAGGACGGCGGCGACGCCGCGCCGGTCGGTGGCGATCAGGCCGGTGAGGATGAACCCGGCGTGCGCCACCGAGGAGTAGGCGAGCAGCCGCTTCACGTCCTGCTGGGTGACGGCGAGGATCGAGCCGACCACCATGGTGAGGATCGCCACGCCCCACATGACGGGCCGCCAGTCCCAGCGCAGGCCGGGGAAGGCGACGTAGAACAGCCGCAGCAGGGCGCCGAACGCGGCGGTCTTGGTGGCGGCGGCCATGAACCCGCTGACGGGGGTCGGCGCGCCCTGGTAGACGTCCGGCGTCCAGGAGTGGAACGGCACCGCGCCGACCTTGAACAGCAGGCCGACGGCGAGCATGGCCAGGCCGATCAGCAGCAGTGCGTCGTTCTGGGTGGTGACGGCCAGCGCCGGGGTGACGGGGGCGGTGCCGGCGACCACGTCGGCGATCTCGCCGAGCCGGACGGTGCCCGCGTAGCCGTACAGCAGGGCGGTGCCGAACAGGAAGAACGCCGAGGCGAACGCGCCGAGCAGGAAGTACTTGACGGCGGCCTCCTGCGAGAGCAGGCGGCGGCGCCGGGCGATCGCGCACATCAGGTACAGCGGCAGGGACAGCACTTCGAGCGCCACGAACATGGTCAGCAGGTCGTTCGAGGCGGGGAAGAGCAGCATGCCGCCGACCGCGAACAGGGTGAGCGGGTAGATCTCGGTGGTGCGCAGGCCCTCGCGGGTGGCGACGCGTTCCTGTTCGCCGCCGGGGACGGCGGCGGCCTGGGCGGCGAACGCGTCGATCCGGTGGCCGTTGACGCGCGGCTCCAGCCGGCCCTCGGCGTAGGTGAGGACGGCGAGGACGGCGGTCAGCAGGATCACGCCCTGCAGGAACAGCGCGGGCCCGTCGATGGCGACCGAGCCCATCGCCAGCAGGCCGGCCCTGGTGGTGGCGTGGCCCTGGGCGGCGAGCACCACGACGGCGGCGAATCCGCCGACCAGGCCGGCCAGCGAGATGCCGAGCTGGGTGGCGGCGCGCAGCCGGCGGGGCAGGAACGCCTCGGCCAGGATGCCGACCAGGGCGGCGCCGAAGACCACGAGCATCGGCGAGAGCTGGCCGTACTCGACGTGCGGGGCGGGGATGCTCGGGCTGTTGCCGCCGGCGGCGGCCAGCGCGTGGACGGGGCTCACTTCTGCTCACCTCCGGTGGCGGCGACCGGGTGGGCCGGCGCGGGGTCGGTCCGGTGGACCTGGCTGAGGGTGTCGTCGACGGCCGGGTTCACCATCCGGGTGAGCGGCTGCGGGTAGACGCCGAGCAGCAGGGTGAGGGCCACCAGCGGGGCGACGACGGCGAGTTCACGGGCCTTCAGGTCGGGCATGCCGCTGACGGACTCCTTGACCGGGCCGGTCATGGTGCGCTGGTACAGCATCAGCGCGTACAGCGCGGCCAGCACGATGCCGAAGGTCGCGATGATCCCGATCACCGGGTACCGGGTGAACGTGCCCACCAGGACCAGGAATTCGCTGACGAACGGGGCCAGGCCGGGCAGCGACAGGGTGGCCAGGCCGCCGAGCAGGAAGGTGCCGGCCAGGACCGGGGCGACCTTCTGCACGCCGCCGTAGTCGGCGATCAGCCGGGAGCCGCGGCGGGAGATCAGGAAGCCGGCGACCAGCATCCACGCGGCGGTGGAGATGCCGTGGTTGACCATGTAGAGGGTGGCGCCGGACTGGCCCTGGCTGGTCATCGCGAAGATGCCCATGATGATGAACCCGAAGTGCGAGATGGACGCGTAGGCGACCAGCCGCTTGATGTCCTTCTGGCCGATGGCGACCAGCGCGCCGTAGACGATGCCGATCAGCGACAGCACCAGGATCGCCGGGGCGAAGGTCTTCGACGCGTCCGGGAACAGGCCGAGGCAGAACCGCAGCATCGCGAAGGTGCCGACCTTGTCGACGACCGCGGTGATCAGGACGGCGGTTCCGGCGGTGGACTCGCCCATCGCGTTCGGCAGCCAGGTGTGCAGCGGCCACATCGGGGCCTTCACCGCGAACGCGAAGAAGAAGCCGAGGAACAGCGCGCGCTGCGCGGTCGGGTCGATCACCAGCTTGCCGGAGGAGATCGCGTCGGTCAGCGCGGGCAGGCTGAAGGTGGCCTGCCCCTGGTCGCCGGCCACCACGTACAGGCCGATCACGGCGGCCAGCATGACGAGTCCGCCGAGCAGGTTGTACAGCAGGAACTTGACGGCCGCGTAGGAGCGCTGGCGGGCCGCGTCGGGTCCGCCGGCCCGGTCGCCGAAGCCGCCGATCAGGAAGTACATCGGGATCAGCATGGCTTCGAAGAACACGTAGAACACGAACACGTCGGTGGCCAGGAAGGACACCAGCACCATCGCCTCGACGGCGAGGATCAGGGCGAAGAAGCCCTGGGTGCGGCGCTTGGACTCGAACGAGCCCTCGACCGCGGCGGGGTCGGCGTCGTGCCAGCCGGCCAGCATCACCAGCGGCACCAGGACGGCGGTGAGCAGCACCAGGGCGGTGCCGATGCCGTCCGCGCCGAGCGAGAAGTCGATGCCGAACGACCGGATCCAGCTGTAGGACTCGGTCAACTGGTAGCGGGCGCCGCCGGGTTCGAAGGCCGCGGCGATCGCCGCGGCCAGGCCCAGGGTGGCCACCGAGACCGCCAGGGCGACCGCCTTGGTGGTGCGCCGCCGGGCCTCGCCGGTGCCGGCCGGGAGGGCAGCGGTGACCACTGCCCCGACGGCCGGGACGGCGCAGGTGGCGGAGAGGAGGTAGCTCATCAGACCGACCTCATCAGGAGAGTGGAGGCGACCAGCACCAGCGTGCCGCCGAACATGGAGAGCGCGTACGTCCGGACGTAGCCGGTCTGGATCCGGCGCAGTCGGCCGGAGAGGCCGCCGATGGCGGCGGCCAGGCCGTTGACGAAGCCGTCGAGGCCCTTGCTGTCGAAGAACACCAGGGTGGCGGCGAGCGCCGTGCCGGGCCGGACCAGGACGGCGTGGTTGAAGTCGTCCTGGAGCAGGTCGCGGCGGGCGGCCCGGGTGAGCAGCGAGCCGCGCGGGGCCTGCACCGGGACGGGGCTGCGGCCGTACTTCAGCCAGGCCAGGCCGACGCCGGCCGCCATGCAGACGGTGGCGACGGCGCTGACGGTCAGGGCGCTCAGCGGGGCGTGGCCCTCCTCGTGGCCGGTGACCGGCTCCAGGAAGCGCAGGAAGGAGTCGCCGAGGGTGAACAGGCCGCCGGCGAACAGCGAGCCGAAGGTCAGCACGACCATCGGGATCACCATGGTCCGCGGGGACTCGTGCGGGTGCGGCTGGTGTCCTTCGGCGTCCGGCTGCCAGCGCTTCTCGCCGAAGAAGGTGAGCAGCACCACCCGGGTCATGTAGAAGGCGGTGACGGCGGCGCCGACCAGCGCGCAGGTGCCGAGGATCCAGCCCTCGGTGCCGCCCTTGGCGAGGGCCGCTTCGATGATCTTGTCCTTGGAGAAGAAGCCGGACAGGAACGGGAAGCCGATGATCGCCAGGTAGCCGGCCATGAAGGTGGCGAAGGTCCACGGCATGTACTTCCGCAGGCCGCCGTAGTGACGCATGTTCACCTCGTCGTTCATGCCGTGCATGACCGACCCGGCGCCGAGGAACAGCCCGGCCTTGAAGAAGCCGTGGGTGACCAGGTGCATGATCGCGAAGGCGTAGCCGATCGGGCCGAGGCCGGCCGCCATGATCATGTAGCCGATCTGCGACATGGTCGAGCCGGCCAGCGCCTTCTTGATGTCGTCCTTGGCGCAACCGACGATCGCACCGAACAGCAGCGTCACCGCGCCGACCACCACGACGGCGGTCTGCGCGTCGGGCGCCAGGTTGAAGATCGCCGCGGAGCGGGTGATCAGGTAGACGCCGGCGGTGACCATGGTGGCCGCGTGGATCAGCGCGGAGACCGGGGTCGGGCCCTCCATCGCGTCGCCCAGCCAGGACTGCAGCGGCACCTGCGCGGACTTGCCGCAGGCGGCGAGCAGCAGCATCAGGGCGATCGCGGTGAGCTTGCCCTCGCCGGCGTCGCCCGCCGCGGAGAACACCGGCTGGAAGGCGAAGGAGCCGAACTCGGCGAACATCAGCATGATCGCGATCGACAGGCCCATGTCGCCGACCCGGTTGACGATGAACGCCTTCTTGGCGGCCGTCGCGGCGCTCGGCTTGTGCTGCCAGAAGCCGATCAGCAGGTAGGACGCGAGGCCCACGCCCTCCCAGCCGACGTACAGCAGCAGGTAGTTGTCGGCCAGCACCAGGACCAGCATCGCGGCCAGGAACAGGTTCAGGTAGGCGAAGAACCGGCGGCGGCGCTCGTCGTGCGCCATGTAGCCCACCGAGTACAGGTGGATCAGGGTGCCGACGCCGGTGATCAGCAGCACGAAGACGATGGACAGTTGGTCGAGCCGGAAGGAGACGTCGGCCTGGAAGCCGCCGACCGGGATCCAGCTGAACAGCCGTTCGGTGACGGCGCGTTGTTCGGTGTCGCGGCCCAGCATGTCGAAGAACAGGACCAGGCCGAAGGCACAGGACAGCGCCGCGAGCGCGGTCGCGATCCAGTGCCCGAACCGGTCCAGTGCCCGTCCGCCGAGCAGCAGCAGGGCAGCGCCGGCCAGCGGCGCCGCGACCAGCAGCGGAATGAGAGAGTTCACTGAAAGGCCCTCCGCCTACAGCTTCATCAGGTTGCTGTCGTCGACCGAAGCGGAGTGCCTGGTCCGGAAGATGGAGACGATGATGGCGAGGCCGACCACGACCTCGGCCGCCGCGACCACCATGGTGAAGAACGCGAGGATCTGGCCGTCCAGGTTGCCGTGCATCCGGGAGAAGGTGACCAGCGCCAGGTTCGAGGCGTTCAGCATCAGCTCCACGCACATGAACAGCACGATCGCGTTGCGCCGGATCAGCACCCCGGAGGCGCCGATGGTGAACAGCAGCGCGGCGAGGTACAGGTAGTTGACCGGGTTCACTCCGCCTCCTCCTTGGTCGGCACGGTCTCCAGGGCCTGGCGGGGCGCGGCGACCTGCGGGCGGGCGGAGGACGGACGGCCCAGCCAGTCGGCGGTGCTCTCCTCCAGTTCGGCCATCCGCCGGAGCATCTCCTGGCTGACGTCGCGGATCTGGCCGCGCTCGCGCAGGGTGCCCATCACCGAGTCCTCGGCGACCGTGCCGTCGGGCAGCAGCGCCGGAATGTCCACCGCGTTGTGCCGGGCGTACACGCCGGGCGCGGGCAGCGGCGGGACCTGGATGTTGTCCTTGACGCGCTGCGCCGCCAGCTGACGCTGGGTCAGCCGCTCGTGGACCTTCTCCCGGTGGGTCAGCACCATCGCGCCGATCGCCGCGGTGATCAGCAGTGCGCCGGTCACCTCGAACGCCCACACGTACTTGGTGAAGATCAGCTTCGCCAGGCCCTGCACGTTGCCCTCGGCGTTCGCCTCGGACAGGCCGGTGAAGTGCGACAGCTTCGCGTTCGCCAGGCCGGCGACCAGCAGCACGCCGAAGCCCAGGCCGCAGAGCACCGCGGCGATCCGCTGGCCCTTCAGCTGCTCCTTCAGCGAGTCCGCCGAGGAGACGCCGACCAGCATCACCACGAACAGGAACAGCATCATGATCGCGCCGGTGTAGACGACGATCTGCACCACGCCCAGGAACACCGCGCCCTGCGCCAGGTAGCAGACCGCCAGCGACAGCATGGTGGCGGCCAGGCAGAGCGCCGAGTGCACCGCCTTCTTCATCAGCAGCATGCCGAGGGCGCCGCCGACCGCGATCACGGCCAGCACCCAGAACTGCACGGCCTCGCCGGTGGAGGTCATGACTGCGCCTCCTTGTCGCGCGCGTGCTTCTCCTGCTGCACGGTGCCCGGCGCGGCGCCGGTGATCTCACCCCGGTAGTAGGCGCCCTCGTCGGCGCCGGGGAAGATCGCGTGCGGCGAGTCGACCATGCCCTCGGTCAGCCCGACCAGCAGCTGCTCCTTGGTGAAGATCAGGTCCTGCCGGGAGTCGTCGGCGAGCTCGTACTCGTTGGTCATGGTGAGCGCCCGGGTCGGGCAGGCCTCGATGCACAGCCCGCACAGGATGCAGCGGGCGTAGTTGATCTGGTAGACCGCGCCGTACCGCTCGCCGGGCGAGTAGCGCTCCTCGTCGCGGTTGTCGGCGCCCTCGACGTAGATCGCGTCGGCCGGGCAGGCCCAGGCGCACAGCTCGCAGCCGACGCACTTCTCCAGGCCGTCCGGGTGCCGGTTCAGCTGGTGGCGGCCGTGGAAGCGCGGAGCGGTGGGCTTCTTGTACTCCGGGTACTGCTCGGTGAGCCGCTTCTTGAACATGGCCTTGAAGGTCACGCCGAAGCCGGCGGCCGGGCCGAGGATCGACTTCTCCGAAGATTCGTCAGACATGGCGGCGCTCAGCTCCCTTCGGAATGGTCGGCCCCGTTGAGGGCGTCCTGGAGTTGCGGGGTCCGGCGACGGCGGCGCGGGACGGGAGGCAGTTCCTGGCCGGGCAGCGGCGGCACCGGGTAGCCGCCGGCCATCGGGTCGAAGGCCGCGGGCGGGGCGGCGGCGGGCTGCGGCTCCTCGGGCTTCTTGCGCACCACGTCCGCCACCAGGGCGACCAGCAGGACCACCGCCAGCGGGGCGCCCACGTACAGCAGCACCTTGCTGAAGTCGTAGCCCTCGTTGCGCAGCGCCCGCACCGCGGAGACCATCACCAGCCACACCAGGGAGACCGGGATGAGCACCTTCCAGCCGAGCTTCATGAACTGGTCGTAGCGCAGCCGGGGCAGCGTGCCGCGGAGCCAGATGAAGAAGAACAGCAGCAGCTGGATCTTCAGGACGATCCACAGCATCGGCCACCAGCCGTGGTTCGCGCCCTCCCAGAAAGTGGAGACCGGCCACGGGGCGCGCCAGCCGCCGAGGAAGAGGGTCGAGGCGACCGCGGAGACGGTGACCATGTTGACGTACTCGGCGAGCATGAACATCGCGAACTTCAGCGAGGAGTACTCGGTGTTGAAGCCGCCGACCAGTTCGCCCTCGGCCTCCGGGAGGTCGAACGGGGCGCGGTTGGTCTCGCCGACCATCGCCACGATGTAGACGATGAACGACACCGGCAGCAGCACCGCGAACCAGGTCGGCTGCTGCGAGGCGACGATCTCCGAGGTCGACATCGAGCCGGAGTAGATGAACACCGCCGCGAACGACAGGCCCATCGCGATCTCGTAGCTGATCATCTGGGCGGAGGACCGGATGCCGCCGAGCAGCGGGTAGGTGGAACCGGACGACCAGCCGGCCAGCACGATGCCGTAGATGCCCACCGAGGCGGTGGCCAGGATGTACAGCAGCGCGATCGGAAGGTCCGTCAGCTGGAGCGGGGTGCGGGTGCCGAAGATCGACACCTCGTTGCCGGCCGGGCCGAACGGGATCACCGCGAACGCCATGAACGCCGGGATCGCGGAGACGATCGGCGCCAGGATGTAGACCGCCTTGTCGGCGCCCTTGACCACCAGGTCTTCCTTCAGCGCCAGCTTCACGCCGTCGGCCAGCGACTGCAGCAGGCCCCACGGGCCGTGCCGGTTCGGGCCGATCCGCAGCTGCATCCAGGCGACGACCTTGCGCTCCCAGACGATGGCGATCAGCACCGTCAGCACCAGGAACGCGAAGCAGAACACCGCCTTCAGCAGCACCAGCCACCACGGGTCGCGGCCGAAGTAGCCGAGGGTTTCGTACGCAGCAGAGAGGTTCACTGTTCCTCCGCCGGGGCGATGGTGACCAGGTGGCCGAGCGTGGTGCCGAGCGTGCGGTGCACTCCGCCGCCGGGCGTCGAGTTGAGCGGCAGCCAGACGGTGCGGTCGGGCATCGCCGCGGTGATCTCCAGCGGCAGGGTCAGCGACCCGGCCGGGCCGGAGACCCGCAGCGCGCCGGTGGCGCCGATCTCGGCGGCGGTGGCGGCGGACAGCCGGGCGACCACCGGGTGCCGGGTGCCGGCCAGGTGCTCGTCGCCGTCCTGCAGCGAGCCGTTGTCGAGCAGCATCCGGTGCCCGGCCAGCACGGCCTGCCCGGACACCGGGCGGGGCAGCGTGCCGGGGTGCGCGGCGGGCGCGGCCGGGCGGGCGCCCAGCCACGGGGTGAAACGGTCCAGCTCCAGCCGGGCCGCCCGGACGTCGGGCAGGCCGATCGGCCGGTCCAGCGCGTCGGCGACCATGGACAGCACCCGGACGTCCGAGTGCAGGTGACGGCTCATCAGCTGGTCGGGCTTGATCGCGGGCTCGAACAGCCGGACCCGGCCCTCCCAGTCCAGGAAGGTGCCGGCCTTCTCGGCGACGGCGGCGACCGGCAGCACCACGTCGGCGTGCGCGGTCACCGCGGACGGGCGCAGCTCCAGCGAGAGCACGAACCCGGCCCGCTCCAGGGCCTGTTCGGCGAGCGCCGGGTCGGCCAGGTCGTCCAGGCCGACGCCGCCGATCACCAGCGCGTCCAGCTCGCCGGCGGCGGCGTCCGCCAGGATCCGGTCGGTGTCGCGGCCGGTCGCGGCCGGCAGGTCGGCGACGCCCCAGTGCGCGGCGGCCTCGGCCCGGGCGGCGGGCACCTCGACGGCGCGGCCGCCGGGCAGCAGCCCGGGCAGCGCGCCCGCCTCGACGGCGCCGCGCTCGCCGGCCCGGCGCGGCACCCAGGCGAGCTTCGCCCCGGTGGTGTGCGCCAGGCGCAGCGCGGCGGTGAGGCCGCCGGCGGTCTGGGCGAGGCGTTCGCCGACCAGGATCACCGCGCCCGGGGAGCGCAGCGCGTCCGCGCAGCGGCCCGCGTCGTCGGCGAGCACCTCGTCGCCGGCCAGCGCGCCGAGCCATTCGGCCTCGGTGCCGGGGGCGGCGGGCAGCAGCGCGCCGTGCAGCTTCTCCAGGCCGCGGGTGGCGTGCGAGGCGATCGAGAACACCCGCAGGCCGGACGCCCGGTTGGCCTTGCGCAGCCGCAGGAAGACGATCGGGGCCTCTTCCTCGGCCTCCAGTCCGACCAGGAGCACGGCGGGCGCGGCTTCGAGCCGGCGGTACGTCACCCCGGCGCCGTCCAGGTCGGTGCCGTGTCCGGCGACGGCGGCGGCCAGGAACTCGGCCTCCTCGCCGCTGTGCGGGCGGGCCCGGAAGTCGACGTCGTTGGTGCCGAGCGCGAGGCGCGCGAACTTGCCCCACGCGTAGGCGTCCTCGACGGTGACGCGGCCGCCGGCCAGTGCCGCGGCGCGCTTGCCGCGCAGGCCCTCGGCGACCCGGGCGAGCGCCTCCGGCCAGGACGCGGGGGCGAGTTCGCCGTCCTCCCGGCGGATCATCGGGGAGGTGAACCGGTCGCGCTGCTGGGCGTAGCGGAACGCGAACCGGCCCTTGTCGCAGTTCCACTCCTCGTTGACCTCCGGCTCGTTGCCGGCCAGGCGGCGCATCACCTTGCCGCGCCGGTGGTCGGTGCGCTGCCCGCAGCCGGCCGAGCAGTGCTCGCACACGGACGGGGAGGACACCAGGTCGAACGGGCGGGAGCGGAACCGGTAGGCGGCGGAGGTGAGCGCGCCGACCGGGCAGATCTGGATGGTGTTGCCGGAGAAGTACGAGTCCAGCGGCTGGTCGACGCCGGTGCCGACCTGCTGGAGCGCGCCGCGCTCGACCAGGTCGATGAACGGGTCGCCGGCGATCTGCTGCGAGAAGCGGGTGCAGCGGGCGCACAGCACGCAGCGCTCGCGGTCCAGCAGCACCTGGGTGGAGAGCGGGACCGGCTTCTCGTACGTCCGCTTGACGCCCTCGAACCGGGATTCGGCGGCGCCGTTGGTCATCGCCTGGTTCTGCAGCGGGCACTCGCCGCCCTTGTCGCAGACCGGGCAGTCCAGCGGGTGGTTGATCAGCAGCAGTTCCATCACGCCGCGCTGCGCCTTCTCGGCGACCGGCGAGGACAGCTGGGTGCGCACCACCATGCCCTCGGCGACCGGGATCGTGCAGGAGGCGACCGGCTTGCGCTGGCCCTCGATCTCCACGATGCACTGGCGGCACGCCCCGGCGGGGTCGAGCAGCGGGTGGTCGCAGAAGCGCGGGACCTGGGTGCCGATCTGCTCGGCGGCGCGGATCACCAGCGTGCCCTTGGGGACGCTGACTTCGACGCCGTCGATGGTGAGCGTGACCAGTTCGGTCTGGGTGGAAGGCTCGGTGACCGTCACGCGTGCACCTCCCTCTCGGTGGCGGACTCGTGGACGGAGGCCCGGTCGGCCCAGACGGTGGAGGCCGCCGGGTCGAACGGGCAGCGGTGTTCGTCGATGTGCTGCTGGTACTCGGCGCGGAAGTGCTGGAGCGAGGACACGATCGGGCTGGCCGCGCCGTCGCCCAGGGCGCAGAACGACTTGCCGTTGATGTTGTCGGCGATGTCGAGCAGCTTCTCCAGGTCGCCGGGCGCGCCGCCGCCGGCCTCGATCCGCTTCAGCAACTGGACCAGCCAGTAGGTGCCTTCGCGGCACGGGGTGCACTTGCCGCAGGACTCGTGGGCGTAGAACTCGGTCCACCGGGTGACGGCGCGCACCACGCAGGTGGTCTCGTCGAACACCTGCAGGGCCTTGGTGCCGAGCATCGAGCCGGCCGCGCCGACGCCCTCGTAGTCGAGCGGCACGTCGAGGTGCTCGTCGGTGAACATCGGGGTGGAACTGCCGCCCGGCGTCCAGAACTTGAGGCGGTGCCCGGCCCGGACGCCGCCGGAGATCTCCAGCAGCTGGCGGAGCGTGATGCCGAGCGGGGCCTCGTACTGGCCGGGGTTGGTGACGTGCCCGGACAGCGAGTACAGGGTGAAGCCGGGCGACTTCTCGGTGCCCAGCGACTTGAACCAGTCCTTGCCGCGGGCCAGGATCGGCGGCACCGAGGCGATCGACTCGACGTTGTTGACCACCGTCGGGCAGGCGTACAGGCCGGCGATCGCCGGGAACGGCGGGCGCAGCCGGGGCTGGCCGCGGCGGCCCTCCAGCGAGTCCAGCAGCGCGGTCTCCTCGCCGCAGATGTACGCGCCGGCGCCGGCGTGCACGGTGATGTCCAGGTCGATCCCGGAGCCGAGCACGTTCTTGCCGAGGTAGCCGGCCTGGTACGCCTCGGCGACGGCGGCCTGCAGGCGGCGCAGCACCGGGACGACCTCGCCGCGCAGGTAGACGAAGGCGTGGTTGCAGCGGATCGCGTAGGAGGCGATCACCATGCCCTCGATCAGCGCGTGCGGGTTGGCGAACAGCAGCGGGATGTCCTTGCAGGTGCCCGGCTCGGACTCGTCGGCGTTGACCACCAGGTAGTGCGGCTTGCCGTCGTTCTGCGGGATGAACTGCCACTTCATGCCGGTGGGGAAGCCGGCGCCGCCGCGGCCGCGCAGGCCGGAGTCCTTGACCAGGGCGATCACGTCGTCCGGGGCCATGGCGAGGGCGGCCCGCAGGCCGTCGTAGCCGCCGTGCCGGCGGTAGGTGTCGAGGGTCCAGGGGCGGTGGTCGTCCCAGGACGCGGAGAGGACCGGGGAGAGCAGCTTCTCGGCCGGCTCGGCGGAGGTCATCACGCTTCCGTCCCTTCGTGCCGGGGGGAGACCACCTTGGCGCCCGGGGTGCCGGGCAGCGCCTCGCCCTTGGCCAGGCGCAGGCCGGCCAGCGAGGGGGCGCCGCCGGCCCCGGACTCGTCGACCGCGCCCTCGCGCCCGTCGGCGAAGCCGGCCAGGATCCGGGAGGTCTCCTTGAACGAGCAGAGCTTCGCGCCGCGGGTCGGCCGTACCTCTTCGCCCGCGCGCAGCCGGTCGACCAGCTCCCGGGCGGATTCCGGGGTCTGGTTGTCGAAGAATTCCCAGTTGACCATCACGACCGGCGCGTAGTCGCAGGCCGCGTTGCACTCGATCCGCTCGATCGAGATCGCGCCGTCCTCGGTGGTGCGGTTGTTCTCGATCTCCAGGTGCTGCTTGAGCTCGTCGAAGATCTGGTCGCCGCCGAGCACCGCGCACAGCGTGTTGGTGCACACCCCGACGTGGTACTCGCCGGCCGGGCGGCGCCGGTACATGGTGTAGAAGGTGGCGACCGCGGTGACCTCGGCGGTGGTGAGGTCCAACTGCTCGGCGCAGAACCGGATCCCGGTCGCCGAGACGTAGCCCTCCTCGGCCTGCACCAGGTGCAGCAGCGGCAGCAGCGCCGAGCGGGAGTGCGGGTAGCGGCCGATCAGTTCGGCCGCGTCGGCGGCCAGTCGCTGCTCGACCTCCGGCGGGTAGGGCTTGGCCGGCAGCGCCGGCAGGCCGAGTTCTGTGCTGCTCACCGGTCCACGCCTCCCATCACCGGGTCGATCCCGGCCACCGCCACGATCACGTCGGCCACCTGGCCGCCCTCGCACATCGCCGCCATCGTCTGCAGGTTGGTGAACGACGGGTCGCGGAAGTGCACCCGGTAGGGCCGGGTGCCGCCGTCGCTGACCACGTGCACGCCGAGCTCGCCCTTGGGCGACTCGACGGCCGCGTACGCCTGGCCGACCGGGACCTTGAAGCCCTCGGTGACCAGCTTGAAGTGGTGGATCAGGGCCTCCATCGAGGTGCCCATGATCTTCCGGATGTGGTCCAGCGAGTTGCCCATGCCGTCGGGGCCGACGGCGAGTTGGGCGGGCCAGGCGATCTTCTTGTCGGCCACCATCACCGGTCCGGGCTTCAGCCGGTCCAGGCACTGCTCGACGATCCGCAGCGACTGCTTCATCTCCTCCAGGCGGATCACGAACCGCCCGTAGGAGTCGCAGCTGTCGGCGACCGCGACGTCGAACTCGTAGTTCTCGTACCCGCAGTACGGGTCGGTCTTGCGCAGGTCGTGCGGCAGCCCGGTGGAGCGCAGGATCGGGCCGGTCGCGCCGAGCGCCAGGCAGCCCGGCAGGTCGAGGAAGCCGACGTCGACCAGGCGGGCCTTGAACACCGGGTTGTCGGTGGCGAGTTTGTCGTACTCGTGCATCCGCGAGCGGAGCAGCTTGACGCCCTCGCGGATCCTGTCGACCGCGCCCGGGGGCAGGTCCTGGGCGAGCCCGCCGGGGCGGACGTAGGCGTGGTTCATCCGCAGGCCGGTGACCAGCTCGAAGATGTCCAGGACGACTTCGCGGTCCCGGAAGCCGTAGATCATCAGGGTGGTGGAGCCGATCTCCATGCCGCCGGTGGCGAGCGCCACCAGGTGCGAGGAGATCCGGTTCAGCTCCATCATCAGCACCCGGATCACGGACGCCCGTTCGGGGATGTCGGCGGTGATGCCGAGGAGCTTCTCGACGGCCAGGCAGTAGGCGGTCTCGTTGTACAGCGGAGTGAGGTAGTCCATCCGCGTCACGAACGTGGTGCCCTGCACCCAGTTGCGGAACTCCATGTTCTTCTCGATGCCGGTGTGCAGGTAGCCGATGCCGCACCGGGCCTCGGTGACCGTCTCGCCGTCGATCTCCAGGATCAGCCGCAGCACGCCGTGGGTGGACGGGTGCTGCGGGCCCATGTTGACGATGATCCGCTCGTCGTCGGCTCCCGCGACGGCCTCGGCGACCTCGCCCCAGTCGCCGCCGGTGACGGTGAACACCCGTCCCTCGGTGGTCTCCCGGGCTCCTGCTTCGTAGTGGGTGCTGCTCATCAGCTGTACGACCTCCGCTGGTCGGGAGCCGGGATCTGGGCGCCCTTGTACTCGACGGGGATGCCGCCGAGCGGGTAGTCCTTGCGCTGCGGGTGGCCCAGCCAGTCGTCCGGCATCATGATCCGGGTGAGCGCCGGGTGGCCCTCGAAGACCAGTCCGAAGAAGTCGTAGGTCTCCCGCTCGTGCCAGTCGTTGGTCGGGTAGACGCTCACCACGGACGGGATCCGCGGGTCCGCGTCGGGCGCGGTCACCTCCAGCCGGATCAGCCGGCCGTGGGTGATCGAGCGCAGGTGGTAGACCGCGTGCAGCTCCCGGCCCGGCTCGGCCGGGTAGTGCACGCCGCTGACGCCCAGGCAGAGTTCGAAGCGCAGCGCCGGGTCGTCGCGCAGGATCCGGACCGCCTTCAGCAGGTGTTCGCGGGCGATGTGGAAGGTCAGTTCGCCGCGGTCCACGACGGTCTTCTCGATCACGTCGTCCACGTCGAGGCCCTGCTCCTCGAGCGCGCCCTCGAACTCGTCGGCCACCTCGTCGAAGTAGCCGCCGTAGGGGCGCTCGCTGGGGCCGGGCAGCACGATCGGGGCGTTCAGGCCGCCGAAGCCGGAGGTGTCGCCGGTGCCGCGGGCGCCGAACATGCCCTGCCGGGTGCCGACCACCTCGACCGGGATCTCCCGCCGGGTGGTGGGGAGTTCGGGCTTCTCGGCGGGCTCGGCGCCCGGCTTGTCGTTCTCGCTCATCGCAGCAGCCCCCGCATCTCACTGGTCGGGGTGGCCTGCAGCGCGAGGCGCTCGGCCTCCTCCTCGGCCCGGCGGCGGTTCACGCCGAGCTTCTCGTGCTGGATCTTGTCGTGCAGTTTGAGGATCGCGTCGAGCAGCATCTCCGGCCGGGGCGGGCAGCCCGGCAGGTAGATGTCGACCGGGACGATGTGGTCGACGCCCTGGACGATCGCGTAGTTGTTGAACATGCCGCCGGAGGAGGCGCACACGCCCATCGAGATGACCCACTTGGGGTTCGGCATCTGGTCGTAGACCTGGCGCAGCACCGGGGCCATCTTCTGGCTGACCCGGCCGGCCACGATCATCAGGTCGGCCTGCCGCGGCGAGCCGCGGAACACCTCCATGCCGAACCGGGCCAGGTCGTAGCGGCCGGCGCCGGTGGTCATCATCTCGATCGCGCAGCAGGCGAGCCCGAAGGTGGCCGGGAAGACCGAAGCCTTCCGCACCCAGCCCGCGGCGGCCTCCACGCTGGTGAGCAGAAAGCCGCTCGGCAGCTTCTCCTCGATACCCATCAGTTCCCTCTCAATGCCTTCGAGTCCGGTGGCTTGTCCGCCGGTTCACAAGTGGCTCAGCACGAACGGCTGGGCGCGAACGGCGGATCGGGCGTCAGTCCCACTCCAGGCCGCCGCGACGCCAGACGTAGGCGTAGGCGACGAACACGGTGGCGATGAACAGGAGCATCTCGACCAGCCCGAAGATCCCCAGGGCGTCGAAGCTGACCGCCCACGGGTAGAGGAAGACGATCTCGATGTCGAAGACGATGAACAGCATCGCCGTCAGGTAGTACTTGATCGGGAACCGGCCGCCGCCCGTGGGCTGCGGGGTCGGTTCGATGCCGCACTCGTACGCCTCCAACTTGGCCCGGTTGTAGCGCTTCGGGCCGGTGAGCGAGGCCATCACGACGGAGCCGACCGCGAACGCCGCGGCGATGGCACCGAGTACGAGGATCGGCGCGTAGGCATTCATAGCCCCCGCTCCCTCCGTCCAGTCGTCCTTGACTGCAGATCGGAACCACCAGGTCACCAGCGGTGAACCGATGATCCACTTCGTGGGATCCGGCTCCATGTGAGGCAGTTCACAAAGCCAGGTAGGAGCGCATCCTATGCCTGTCTGCTTGTGATCTGCGACACGCAGTTCCCGACGATCTTTGTGATCTTCGCCACCCGACGAAGCCGCACGGAGCGGGACGGGTCGCCACTGTTCTACCCGGAGCAGGCAATTGGCCACATACAGTCGCAACCCGCCGCGAAACGGCTGCCGTTTGGCCACGGCCTATATCAATTCTGCGGCGGAACAAGCAAATTTCGGAGTGATCGGGTTTACGTGATAGAGGGACTCACCCGCGCGACGGACCCGGGTCGGCAGCCGCTTGACCCTTCGTTCACAAGCTCTCGGGGGAGGGCGCGCGACGCCGTCCCCACTCGGTGCCGGCCAGCACCGCCAGCGCCCCCAGGAGCGCCAGGGGGCCCGGCCGGTCACCGGCCAGCGCGACCCCGAACACGGCCGCCCACAGCGGCTCGGTGCCCAGCAGCAGGCTCACCCGCGACGGCGAGGTGGCCCGCACCGCCCACAGCTGCACGAAGAACGCGAACAGCGTGCACAGCAGCGACAGGTACAGCAGCAGCCCCCAGCGCCGCCCGTCGAAGGACGCCGCCACCGTCCACGGCGCCGGTCCCGCCCACGGCGCGGCCACCGCGAACACCAGGGTCGCGAACGCCAGTTGGACCCAGGTCAGGGCCAGCGGGGGCACCCCCCGGGCCGCCCGCAGCCGGGCCGTCGCCAGCACGTTCACCGTCCGCGCGCCCGCCGCGCCCAGCACCAGCAGGTCGCCCGCCGACGGCGCCCGCAGGCCGCCGTCCCCGGTCAGCAGCGCCACCCCCAGCACCGACAGGCCGGCCGCCGCCAGGAACGCCCCCGACGGGGCGCTGCGCCGCAGCGCGGCCTCGGCGAGCGGCGTGAACACCATCGTCAGGCTGATCACCAGCCCCGCGTTGGTCGCCGAGGTGTGCACCGCCCCGTACGTCTCCAGCAGGAACACCGCGCCGAGCACCAGGCCCAGCAGCGCCCCGCCCGCCCACTGGCGGGCCGTCAGGGCCCGCAGCGGCCCCCACGCGGCCAGGCCGAGCACCGGCAGCACCAGCCCGAACCGCAGCGCCAGCACGGCCACCACGGTGTCCGGCTCGGCGACCCGCTTCACCACCAGGAAGCTCGACCCCCACACCACCGCCACCGCCAGCAGCGGCAGGTCGCGCACGGCGCGGGAACGGACGTCGACGGACGCAACAGCCATGGCAGGACTCCCGGGAAACACCGCAGCGGGCCCGCGCGCCGTCGGACGGACCGAGATCGCCGCACACTGTCCCGCACGCGAACGGCGGCGGGCAAGCGCTTTCCGCCCGCCCGCCGCCGCTGCCCGGCCGCCTCCCCGGATCAGGCCCGGGGCGCGACCTTCGCGAGGCCGTTGATGATCCGGTCGGCGGCGTCGCCGCCGGTCGGGTCGGTGAGGTTGGCCAGCAGCTTGAGGACGAACTTCATCAGCACGGGGTGGGTGAGACCGCGCTCGGCGGCGATCCGCATCACCCGGTCGTTGCCGATCAGCTTCACGAACGCCCGGCCGAGCGTGTAGTAGCCGCCGTAG
The DNA here is from genome assembly GCF_042734615.1 of Kitasatospora sp. NPDC059646. Taxonomy (NCBI): domain Bacteria; kingdom Bacillati; phylum Actinomycetota; class Actinomycetes; order Kitasatosporales; family Streptomycetaceae; genus Kitasatospora; species Kitasatospora sp. NPDC059646. The sequence goes on along the minus strand of NZ_JBHWDS010000018.1, from coordinate 118,598 downwards.
GTGTCCTTGAGGATCTGCGGGTAGCGGGCCAGCGCCCGCTCCCGGCCCTCGGGGGTGATCCGGGCCATCGCCTGGACGATGACGCCCGCCGCGAGCTGGCCGGATTCCATCGCATAGGCGATGCCCTCGCCGTTGAACGGGTTGACCATGCCGCCCGCGTCGCCGACCAGCAGCAGGCCGCGGGTGTAGTGCGGCTGCCGGTTGAACGCCATCGGCAGGGCCGCGCCGCGGATCGGCTCGGTCATGTTCTCCGGCGTGTAGCCCCACTCCTCGGGCATGCCGGCGCACCAGCTCTTCAGCACCTCGCGCCAGTTCAGGTCGCCGAACGCGGGCGAGGAGTTGAGGATGCCGAGGCCGACGTTCGAGGTGCCGTCGCCCATGCCGAAGATCCAGCCGTAGCCGGGCAGCAGCTTCTTCTGCCCGCCGCGGGTGTCCCACAGCTCCAGCCACGACTCCAGGTAGTCGTCGTCGTGCCGGGGCGAGGTGAAGTACGTCCGGTAGGCGACGCCCATCGGCCGGGACTCGATCCGGTGCAGGCCCATGGCCAGCGACAGCCGGGTCGAGTTGCCGTCCGCGGCGACCACCAGCGGGGCGTGGAAGGCGACTTCGCGCTTGTCCGGGCCCAGCTTGGCCGTGACGCCGGTGATCCGGCCGGTGCGGTCCTGGATCGGGCCGCTGACGTTGCAGTTCTCGTACAGCCGGGCGCCGGCCTTCTGCGCCTGGCGGGCCAGCAGCTCGTCGAAGTCGGCGCGCTTGCGCACCAGTCCGTAGTCGGGGAACGACGCCAGCTCCGGCCAGTCCAGCTCCAGCCGGACGCCGCCGCCGATGATCCGCAGGCCCTTGTTCGGCAGCCAGCCGTTCTCGGCGGACACGTCGATGCCCATGTCCACCAGCTGCTTGACGGCGCGCGGGGTCAGACCGTCGCCGCACACCTTCTCGCGCGGGAACTCGGTCTTCTCCAGCAGCAGCACGTCCAGGCCCGCCTGGGCCAGCCAGTACGCGGTGGTGGAGCCGGCCGGACCGGCGCCGACCACGATGACGTCGGCGGTGGACTCCACGGCGGTCTCGGTCATTCGGCTCTCTCCTGAGCGCGTCGGGGTCACGGAGGTCGGGTCCGACCCTCCGTCAACGGAACGGTACGGAGCGCCGAACCCTCGCAGTCTACGGGGCCTTGAAGCCGCGGTGGAGGGCCACGATCCCGCCGGTCAGGTTGCGCCAGGCCACCTTCGTCCAGCCGGCCTGCTGCAACTCCGCGGCCAGCGCCGGCTGGTCGGGCCAGGACCGGATCGACTCGGCGAGGTAGACGTACGCCTCCGGGTTGGACGACACCTTGGTCGCCACCGGCGGCAGCGCCCGCATCAGGTACTCGGTGTACACGGTGCGGAACGGCGTCCAGGTCGGGGTGGAGAACTCGCAGATCACCACCTTGCCGCCGGGCTTGGTCACCCGGAGCATCTCGCGCATCGCCGCCTGGTGGTCCTGCACGTTGCGCAGCGCGAAGGAGATCGTCACCGCGTCGAACGACTCGTCCGCGAACGGCAGCCTGGTCGCGTCGCCCGCGGTCAGCGCGAGCTCGGGGTGCCGGTTCTTGCCCTCGGTCAGCATCCCGATCGAGAAGTCGCACGGCACGACGTCCGCGCCGGCCTCCAGGAAGGGCAGCGACGAGGTGCCGGTGCCCGCGCCGAGGTCCAGGATGCGCTGGCCCGCCACGGCCCCCACCGCATCGGCCACCGCGCGGCGCCACAGCCGGGCCTGGCCCAGCGAGAGCACGTCGTTGGTGCGGTCGTACTTGGCCGCGACATCGTCGAACATGGCGGCGACGTCCTGCGGCTGCTTGTCCAGATGGGCTCGGGTCACGCCCCCATTGTTCACCTTGCGGTCCGGACGGCCGTCACCAGGGCTCACCGCAGCGCGCGGCGGCCCCCCTTGCGGCGCCGACGCGTCCGCTTGCCCTGGGTGATCGCGGGCATCCCCTCGGCCGCGAACGCCACCGTGAACCCGGGCGCGCCCGCCCGCCCGGCCGCCGGGTGGGCCCGCTTGAAGTGCCGGATCCGCAGCAGGCACCCGAGGCACAGCAGCACCGCCAGCGGCACCGTGGTCTGCGCCAGGCCCACGCCCACCGGCTGCGGGTACCGCTTCCCGCACACCCGCACCGCGCCCGCGTCGTCCGCCGCGTGCTCCAGGCAGATCCGGTCGCCGACCTTCGCCTCGGCCGGCAGCCACAGGTCCGCGGCGGTCAGCTTCCGCCCGTCCGCGACGTACGCGACCTGGCTGTACGTCCCGCTGCCGCCCGGCAGTTGGGTCACCGTGCCGTCGACCCGCACCGGGTGCGCGTTGATCCGGTCCGCCTGGTCGGCCTGCCGCCATCCCAGCAGGCACATCGTGACCGCCACCACCGCGCTCAGCACCGCCCCGACGTACCACCCCCGGCCGGGCCTGGTCCGCGGACGATCAGGTGTGGCGGCTCGCATGCGTCCTGTTCCTGGCTCGGCGGAAGTACTGAACCGGGATCGTAGCCGCTGGTGGACCCTCAGGTCACGGGGAGTCAGAACCTTTGGCACGGACGGGAACGGATCGGGGCCCGGGGAACGGCGGGGGCGGGTCCCCGGACGATCGACCGCCCGCGGCCCGGCCCGCCGCTCCCCGGGCCCCGGACTCCCGTCACCTGCGGCGGAACAGCAGGCGTCCGCCCAGCACCGTCGCCAAGCAGTGCGCCCCCGGCGCCACCTCGTCGAACACCGCGAAGTCCGCCGCTCCCCCGACGGCCAGCGGCCGGTGCGCCGCCGCCGGGAGGGCCTGCCCGTCCAGCGGGTCGAGGCTCCCTGACGCGCCGTCGCCCGGCACCACGTGCAGCCCGGAGCGGGCCACCGCCGTACGCACCGACGCCCGGTCGAACGGTCCCGTCACGGCCGTCGCGCCGAAGCCGAGCATCCGTTGGAGCCCGCGCCTCGCGCTGGCTCCCCACCGCTCCTCGGTCATGCCGTCGGGCGGCGCGAGCGGCCGGTCCCCCGACTCCTCGCGCGGGTCCGGGTGGTAGGCGCTCTCCAGCAGCCACCGCCCGTGCCGGTTGACCAGCCCGGGCACCAGCACCCCGTCCCAGGCACGGACCCTCGCGCCGCCCCCGGCCAGCTCCGCGAAGGGGCCCATCGCGGCGACGGCCGCCCCGTCGACCAGCACCGCCCCGTCGGTGATCGACGGGGCGGCGGGATCGGCCACGACGAGGCGGGCCCGATGAAGCGTCAGCACGGAACGGAGCTCAGTTCGTGGCCAGGATGGTGAGTTCGGGGTGCGCGGTGCCGCCCTCGATCGCGGTGGAGGCGATGTGCGAGGCGACCCGCGGGTCCACCGGGTCGTTGGCCGGGTCGTCCAGCACCCGCAGGTGCTCGTACGTGGTGGAGCGCTGCGCGGGGACGCGGCCCGCCGTGCGGATCAGGTGGATCAGCTCGTGCAGGTTGGAGCGGTGCTTGGCGCCGGCCGCGGAGACCACGTTCTCCTCCAGCATCACCGAGCCGAGGTCGTCCGCGCCGTAGTGCAGCGACAGCTGGCCGGCCTCCTTGCCGGTGGTCAGCCAGGAGCCCTGGATGTGGGCGACGTTGTCGAGGAACAGGCGGGCGATGGCGATCATCCGCAGGTACTCGAACACGGTGGCCTGGGTCGAGCCCTTCAGGTGGTTGTTCTGCGGCTGGTAGGTGTAGGGGATGAACGCCCGGAAGCCGCCGGTGCGGTCCTGCACGTCGCGGATCATCCGCAGGTGCTCGATCCGCTCGGCGTTGGTCTCGCCGGTGCCCATCAGCATGGTGGAGGTGGACTCGACGCCCAGCCGGTGCGCGGTCTCCATGATCTCCAGCCAGCGCTCGCCGGACTCCTTCAGCGGGGCGATCGCCTTGCGCGGCCGCTCCGGCAGCAGCTCGGCGCCGGCGCCCGCGAACGAGTCCAGGCCGGCGGCGTGGATCCGGGTGATCGCCTCCTCGACGGAGACCCCGGAGATCTTCGCCATGTGCTCGACCTCGGAGGCGCCCAGCGAGTGGATCACCAGCTCGGGGAAGCGCTCCTTGATCGCGGAGAAGTTCCGCTCGTAGTACTCCACGCCGTACTCGGGGTGGTGCCCGCCCTGGAACATGATCTGGGTGCCGCCCAGTTCGACGGTCTCCGCGCAGCGGCGCAGCACCTCGTCGAGCTCCCGCGACCAGCCCTTGTCGCTCTTCGGCGGGACGTAGAACGCGCAGAACTTGCACGCCGTCACGCAGACGTTGGTGTAGTTGATGTTCCGTTCGATGATGTACGTGGCGATGTGCTCCACGCCCGCGTACCGCCGCCGGCGCACCGCGTCGGCGGCCGCGCCGAGCGCGTGCAGGGGGGCCGAACGGTACAGCTCCAGCGCCTCGTCGGCGGTGATCCGGCCGCCCTCGGCCGCACGGTCCAGGACGGCCTGCAGCTGGGCGGCGGAAAGGTTCTGCTCGGACACCTGGCGGGCCTGCTTTCGTCGTCGAAGGGGCGTCCCGCTCAGCCTACGCCAGCGTGTTTCGGCCCCCGCCCGACCCCGCTACTGCTTCGCCAGGTCCCCTTCCGGGTCGGTGCCGAGCTGCGCGCCGGTGACCGACACGTGCAGGCGGGCACCGCCGTCCAGCACGGTGTAGGTCTGCTTCTCCGGCACCCCGGTGCACCCGGGCTGCGGGCCCTCCGGCCGCTCCTGGAGGGTGACCGCCCCCGCCTCGACCGACACCAGGGTCAGCACGCCCCGGCAGACGGTGTCGCTGAACGCGGAGGCGTTGCTGGTCCGGCCGACGTCCTCGCCGGTCCTCCCGGCGGTGAAGGTGGCCGTGAAGGTGGACGGCAGCGGCACCACCTTGGTGGTGATGGTGCCCTTCCAGGTGCCGACGAAGGCGCGCGGAAGCGCCTGCGCGCTACTGTCCGTCCCCGGCGGGGAGGTGTCGCCCCGGTCGGACTGCCACAGCTGCTGCACCTGCGGGAACAGCACGACGCCCAGCAGCGGCACCGCCGCCACGGCCGTCACCGCCCACCGCCACCGCCGGTTGCGCCGGCCCAGCGCGGCCGTCGCGCCCGTCGCGGCCGTCGCGACCGGTCCGCCGTCCAGCTCGGTGGGCGCCCGGTCCGCGACGGCCGGCATCGCGGACGGCCGGTCGGAGGGGGTGTCGGCCTCCAGGTCGAGCAGTTCGACGGCGGCCCGGCCGACGGCGGCGGCGAGCGGCCCGGGCAGCCCGGTCCCGGGGCCGACGGCGGCCGCGCCGGGGGCGAGCCGGGCGCGCAGTTCGGTCGGCCCGGGGCGGTCGGCCGGGTCCTTGGCCAGGCAGGCGGTCACGGTCTCGCGCAGGTCGCCGTCCAGTCCGCGCAGGTCCGGTTCCTCGTGCAGCACCCGGTAGAGCAGCACGGCGGCGCTGACGCCCTCGCCGAACGGGGCGGTGCCGGTGGCGGCGAAGGCCAGCACGGCGCCCAGCGCGAAGACGTCGCCGGCCGGTCCGACGGGCGAACCGGCGGCCTGTTCGGGCGACATGAAGCCGGGCGAGCCGACCACGTACCCGCTGCGGGTGAGCGCGGCGGCGGCGTCCAGCGCCCGGGCCACCCCGAAGTCGATCAGCCGGGGGCCGTCCAGGGTGAGCAGCACGTTGGACGGCTTGACGTCCCGGTGCACCAGGCCGAGCGCGTGCACCTGTTCCAGCGCTTCGGCGAGCCGCGCGCCGAGGGCGTGCACCGAGGCGGTGGGCAGCGGGCCGCCGGCGTGCACGGCGGCGCCGAGCGAGGGGCCGGCGATGTAACCGGTGGCCACCCAGGGGCGGGGGCCGTCGGTGTCGGCGTCCAGGACGGGCGCGGTCCACCGGCCGCCGACCCGGCGGGCGGCGGACACCTCCTGCCGGAACCGGGCGCGGAACTCCGGGTCGTCGGCGAGTTCGGGCCGGACCGCCTTGACGGCGACCGTCCGGCCGCCCGCCGTCCGGCCGAGGTAGACCCGCCCCATGCCGCCGGCCCCGAGCCGCCGCAGCAGCCGGTAGTCGCCGATCGTCGACGGGTCGTCAGCCGTCAGCAGCTCCATGACCGTTCCCCTCCGCCACTGGCTGCCGCCGCTCGGCGTCGGCACCCCCCACCAGGACCGGTCCGATCATCCCAGGACGACCGCCGGCCGGGAACCGTTCGGCCCCGACCGCCGGTGCGCCGGTGCGTCAGGCCGGCACGGCCGGTTCGACCGGGGCCGCCTCCAGCAGCCGGATCGCCACGTCCGGCGCGAAGCCGCTGTCGTGGGCGACCCGGCGGGCGAACTCGGCCAGGCCGGCCAGCTGGCGGCCGCCCAGTGAGAAGTCCAGCGCCTCGCCGAAGTACCGCTCCAGCAGCGGCGCGTCGAAGGCCTCCCAGCGGGCGGCCTGCTCGGCGACCTTGGCGGCCTCGGCCAGCGAGAGGTCGCGGGACTCCAGGAACGCCCGGTGCACGGCGGCGGTCAGCTCGGGCTGCTGCTCGGCGTACTCGCGGCGGGCGGCCCAGACCGCGAACACGAACGGCAGGCCGGTCCACTCCTTCCACATCGCGCCGAGGTCGTGCACGGCCAGCCCCTGCCGGGGCGCCTGCTCCAGCGAGGCGCGCAGCGCCGGGTCGCCGATCAGCACGGCGGCGTCGGCGTCGGCGAGCATCGCGTCCAGGTCGGGCGGGCAGCCGAAGTACTCGGGGCGCACCCCTTCGCGCTCCTCCAGCAGCAGCCGGGCCAGCCGGACGGACGTGCGGCTGGTCGAGCCGAGCGCGACCCGGCGGCCGTCCAGCCGGTCCAGCGGGAGCTTGCTGACGATCACGCAGGACATCACCGGGCCGTCGCTGCCCACGGCGATGTCGGGGAGCACCACCAGCCGGTCGGCGTGGCGCAGGTACTCGACGCAGGTGATCGGGCCGATGTCGAGGTCGCCGGCGACCAGCCGGTCGCTGAGCTTCTCCGGGGTGTCCTTGGTGAGGTCGAGGTCGAGGAGGTTCCCCGTGCGCGCCAGCCCCCAGTAGAGGGGGAGGCAGTTGAGGAACTGGATGTGTCCGACCCGCGGCCTGACCGCGGTCGCCGGCCGTTCGGCGTCCCGACTGCTCACCGTGTGCTCCCTTGCCGTTGGTGCTCTCCCGGCAGGGTATGCCTGCCGCTCGGGAGGGTCCGCATCCGGTGCCCGACACACCGTTCGGGGGCGCTCCGACACGCTCTCCGACACCGTCGTCGGCCCCTGGTCGGGGCCGCCACCGCGTGCTACCGTTCACATCAGTTGCAGTTTGATTCCCCTTGCAGTACTTGGAGCCTGCGGAGCGTGTAACCGCGGGCTTTTTGTAATTTTTCAGCAGTATCAGGCATCAATTGAGCTTTGATTGAGCACTGTGCGAAAAACTCCGGGCTCGTCCGGAGGCAGGGCGATCAGCGCAGCGGACCCGGGCGCCACAAGGTGTGGTGTCCACTACGTCCCTTGCAAGGAGAACGGTATGGCGACCGGAACCGTCAAGTGGTTCAACGCCGAGAAGGGCTTCGGCTTCATCGCCCAGGAGGGCGGCGGCCCCGACGTCTTCGTCCACTACTCCGCCATCAACGCGACCGGCTTCCGCTCGCTGGAGGAGAACCAGGCGGTCAGCTTCGACGTCACCCAGGGCCCGAAGGGCCCGCAGGCCGAGAACGTCGTCGCTATCTGACATCTCTTCACATCTGATCGCTCACGGCCCCTCGGGTCCGTATGAGTAGCAGTTCCCAAGGGGGCCCGCCCGGCGGCGGGCCCCCTGCCTTTTTGCCCGCGCTTTTCCGCCGCGCCGCCGCCCGTCCGCATTCCGGACGCATTTCCGGGAAATGCCGGCCCCGCCCCGCGCCCCCCGCCCCGCTCCCGGCGGCGCGCCCCGCGCGGGGGATCATCGACGCATGCACCGCCTCCGGTCCGCCCACCGCGCCCTCGACCGCACGCTGCGCCGGATCGGCGTCGACACCTACCTCCTGCTGTTGCTCGGCACCGTCCTGCTGGCCACCGTGCTGCCCGCCCGCGGGGTCGCCGCGAGCGCCGTCACCGCCGGCGTGCACCTGGCCGTCGGCCTGCTGTTCTTCCTGTACGGCGCCCGGCTCTCGCCGCAGGAGGCGGTCGCCGGCGCCCGGCACTGGCGGCTGCACCTGCTGATCCTGGCCTGCACCTTCGTCCTGTTCCCGCTGCTCGGCGAGGCGACCCGGCTGCTGCCCGACGCGGTGCTGCCGCCGGAGCTGTTCACCGGCGTGCTGTTCCTCACGCTGCTGCCGTCCACCGTGCAGTCCTCGATCGCTTTCACCTCGATCGCCGGCGGCAACGTGGCCGCCGCGATCTGCGCCGCGACCTTCTCCAGCCTGCTGGGCATCGTGCTGACCCCGCTGCTGGCCGCCTGGCTGCTGTCCGGCGCGTCCGGCGTGGCGGTGGACGGGGGCCAGGTGCTGGACGTGGTGCTGCAGCTGCTGGTCCCGTTCGCCGCCGGGCAGCTGCTGCGCCGCCGGGTCGGGCCGTGGATCGCCCGGCACCGGCTGGTGACCCGGGCGGTGGACCGGGGCTCGATCCTGCTGATCGTCTACAGCGCGTTCGGCGAGGGCGTCCGCGAGGGCATCTGGAGCCGGGTCACGACGGGCCGGCTGCTGGCCCTGGTGGTGCTCTCCGCGGTGCTGCTGGGCACCGTCCTGGGCTTCACCCACGTGGTGTCCGGCCGGCTCGGCTTCTCCCGGCCGGACCGGATCACCATCCAGTTCTGCGGCTCCAAGAAGTCGCTGGCCAACGGCCTGCCGCTGGCCAGCGTCCTGTTCCCGGCCGGCACGGTCGGGCTGGCGGTGCTGCCGCTGATGCTGTTCCACCAGATCCAGCTGATGGTCTGCACCGTGCTCGCCCGGCGCTGGGCCCGGCAGGCGCCTGACGAACCGTCACCGGCTACGCTGCCCGGGTGACTTCACTTCCGAACGGCCCGCACACCCGGGTCGGCGCGGCCGAACGGGACGCCGCCGCCGCCCGCCTCCAACAGGCCTACGCCGAGGAGCGGATCACCCACGAGGAGATGGAGCAGCGGCTCCAGCAGGCGCTCACCGCCGCCACCCGGGCCGAACTCGACCTGGTCACCGCGGACCTGCCCGCCGACCGCCCGGACGCCGCCGACTCCACCGCCACCATCGCCGCGGCCGGCGGCCGGATCGTCCGCCGCGGCGTCTGGCGGGTGCCCCGCACGCTGAAGGTCGCCTCCGCGTTCGGCAAGGTCCGGCTCGACCTCTCGCACGCGATCATCGACCACCCGGTGGTCGACATCGAACTCGGCCTCGGCTTCGGCCGCGCCACCATCACCGTCCCGCACAACGCCACCGTCGACGTCGACGGCGTCCAGGGCGGCTGGAAGGACGTCCGCTACCGCCCGCCGCGCCACCCCGTCCCCGGCGGCCCGCTCATCCGCATCACCGGCGCCCCCGGCTTCGGCCGCCTCCGCGTGCGCCACGCGCGCGGCCGCTGAGGGGCGTCAGAACGCCGACGTGTCCAGCCGGAGCCCGAACGGCTCCGGGAGGTCGATCGGCGCTCCGAACGGCAGCGGGCCGGCGGTGCGCGCGTACCCGGGCGGACCGGGTTCGGCGAACAGCGTGCAGGTCGCGTCGCGGCGGTCGATCAGCAGGTAGAGCGGCGCCCCGTACTCGGCGTACCGGCGGGGTTTGACCAGCCGGTCGGTGTCGCCGGTGGTCTCCGAGGTCACCTCGACGATCAGCAGGGTCTGTTCGGGGAGCAGCGCCTCGCCCTCCCTGGCCAGTTCGCGCGGGACGACCGCGACGTCCGGGATGAACCAGTTGCTGGAGCCGGGCAGGTCGAGGTCGCCGGCGCCGGTGATGCAGCCCAGTTCGCGGACCCGGTCCCGCAGCTGGTGGCGGATCGCGTCCGCGAACGCCTCCTGCCCCCACCCCGACGCCAGCGGCTCGACGACGCCCTCGACGATCTGGACCCGCTCGCTGACGTGGTGCTGGATCGCGTACTTGAGGGCCCGTTCCGGATCGACAGAGTCGTGGGACAGAGCAGTCATCGACCCCTCCTTCGTCGGCCCCACGCTACTGATCCGCCCGGCCGGCCCCAAGGAGTCTCACTCCAACGAGCGACGGCCCGCTCCCCCTGCGGGGTGCGGGCCGTCGACGGGTCGGCGGGTCAGGCGGCGGCGGCCACCACCACCGGGCGGTCCTCGGCGAGCAGGTCGCCGGTGGGGTTGTTGTACGCGGTGAGGTCGAGGGTCTTCTCGCGGGCCGAGACCAGGATCGGGACGACGACCTGACCGGCCACGTTGGTGGCGGTGCGCATCATGTCGAGGATCGGGTCGATGGCCAGCAGCAGGCCGACGCCCTCCAGCGGCAGGCCCAGGGTGGAGAGGGTCAGGGTGAGCATCACGATCGCGCCGGTGAGGCCGGCGGTGGCCGCGGAGCCGATCACCGAGACGAAGGCGATCAGCAGGTAGTCGCCGATGCCGAGGTGGATGCCGTAGACCTGGGCGACGAAGATCGCGGCCAGCGACGGGTAGATCGCGGCGCAGCCGTCCATCTTGGTGGTCGCGCCGAACGGGACCGCGAAGCTCGCGTATTCGGACGGGACGCCCAGGCGCTCGGTGACGCGGCGGGTGACCGGCAGGGTGCCGACCGAGGACCGGGAGACGAAGGCCAGCTGGATCGCGGGCCAGGCGCCCTTGAAGAAGTTCAGCGGGTTGAGGCCGCCGACGAAGCGCAGCAGCAGCGAGTAGACGCCGAACAGGACCAGCGCGCAGCCGACGTAGACGTCGACGGTCAGCGTGGTGAAGGGCTTGAGCAGGTCCCAGCCGTAGACCGCGACGGACTTGCCGATCAGGCCGAGGGTGCCGAGCGGGGCGAGCCGGATGACCCACCACAGGGCGGTCTGGACGAGTTCGAGGACGGCCTCGGAGAGCTTGGCGACCGGGGCGGCCTTCTCGCCGATCTTCAGGATCGCGGCGCCGACCACCACGCCGAGGAAGACGATCTGGAGGACGTTCACCTTCAGGAAGGCGTCGGCGATGTTGGTCGGGATGATGCCGGTCAGGAAGTCGACCCAGGTGCCGCCCTTCTCCACGCCCTTGAGGCCCTGGGTGGAGAGGTGGGCGCCCTTGCCGGGGTCGGTGAGCAGGCCGAGGCCCAGGCCGATGGCGACGGCGATCAGCGAGGTGGCGAGGAACCAGAACAGCGTGCGGGCGGCCAGCCGGGCGGCGTTGGTGACGTTCCGCAGGTTGGCGACCGAGACGACGATCGCGGTGAAGACCAGCGGCGGGACGGCCAGCTTGAGGAGTTGGACGAAGGTCTTGCCGATGGTGTCGAGCGTGGTGGTGAGCCACGAGACGTCGCCGGCTCGGGCGATCCACCCGAACAGCAGGCCGAGGACGAGGCCGCCGACGATCTGGGCCCAGAACGGGGTGCGGCGGATGCGTCCCAGCAGCGTGGGCGCGGGCGCGGGCGCGGTGGACATGGGTGTGCGACTCCGGTGGGGTGCAAGGGGCGGGGTGGGGGGCGGAGGCGGCGGCACGACGGACGCGGGGCCGGGTGGGGAGACCCGGGGGCGGCAGCGGGAGCTGCCGGGGCGTCAGGGGCGTGCCGCCCGCATACAGCCGCCGGAGCGACAGCGGCACGGGCCGTCCACGGCACCGGGCAGACGCGGGCAGCGGGTCGTGAGCGGGGTGCTCGTCCCGTCCTGGCGCGCGGCGTCTGCGGTGGTCATGGCCGGTAGGTTAGCAACAAACCTTTGAGATGTTCAAAGTACTTGTTTGAGGTCGTTCCCGAACGATCCCTTTCTGACGGCCCATCAGCTCGAACGGCCTACGCCGAGCAGCTTTGACGCCCATCCGGTTATACGTATAACTTGAGACGCTGCCCCAGACCACGCCGGAAGGACGCCCATGGGCTACGTCGCACTGCTCCGCGCCCCGCACGTCACCCGGCTGCTGGTCGGCACCCTGGTCGGACGGCTGCCCGCCGGCATGACCGCCCTGGTCATCGCCCTCGCCCTGCGCGAGGCCGGCACCCCGTACAGCCGGATCGGCCTGGCCACCGCCGCCTACGCGGTCGCCGCCGCGGTCGGCGGGCCGGTCCTCGGCCGGATCGTCGACCTCACCGGGCAGCCCCGCGTCCTGCTCGCCTCCGCCGTCGCCGCCGGCGGCGGATACGCGCTGCTCGCCCTCGCCCCCGGCTCCGCCGTCGCCGCCCCGCTCGGCGCGGCGATCGCCGGCCTGTGCATGCCGCCGCTGGAACCCTGCCTGCGCTCGCTGTGGCCGGACGTCGTCGAGGAGGAGCAGCTCGACACCGCGTACGCCTTCGACTCCGCCTCCCAGCAGGTGCTGTACGTGGCCGGGCCGCTCGCCGTCGCCGGGATCGCCGCCGCGTTCTCGCCGTCCACAGCCCTGTGGACGGCGGCCGCGCTCGGCCTGGTCGGCGCGCTGGTGGTCGCCACCGCCGCCCCCGCCCGCAACTGGCAGGCCCCGCCGCGCGAGTCCTCCGCCGGACTGCTCGGCCCGCTGCGCTCCCCCGGCCTGGTCCTGCTGCTGCTCGGCCTGGCCGGCACCGGCTGGGCGGTCGGCGCACAGAACGTGCTGTTCATCGCCTACGCCGAGCGGCACCCGGGCGGCCTGCCCGGCGGCGCCGGCGCCCTGCTGGCGCTGGCCGCACTGGCCGGCCTGCTCGGCGCGCTCGGCTACGGCGCGGCCGCCTGGAAGGCCGACACCGCCACCCGCACCTGGGTGCTCGCGCTCGGCATGGCGGTCGGCTACCTGCCGCTGCTGCTCCTGCCCGGCCCGCTGCCGATGGCCGCCCTCGCCTTCCTCTCCGGCCTCGGCCTGGCCCCGCTGCTGGCCGCCGCCTTCGTGCTGGTCGCCGAACTCGCGCCCACCGGCACCGTCACCGAGGCGTTCGCCTGGCTGATCACCCTGTTCGCCACCGGCAACGCGGCCGGCTACGCGGTCTCCGGCGCGCTGGTCGACACCTCGCTGCACGCCGTCGCCCTCTGCGCCGTCACCGGCTCGGCCCTCGGCGGCCTGCTGCTGCTCGCCACCCGCTCCCGGCTGCGCCCCGCCCCGCTCACCCTGGCCGCCTGAGGCACAAACCACTCGCCCGCACCGGCCCCGGCCTGCTTGGATGCGCCGCATGACGAGCATTCAGCTGCCCGCGGGCTACACGGTCTCCACCGACCCGGCACGACTCGACCGGCCGGCGGTGCACCGCTGGCTGTCCGAGGACTCCTACTGGGCGCTCGGCCGGCCCCGCGAGAAGCAGGACCGGGCGATCGACCACTCGCTCAACTTCGGCCTGTACGAGGACGCGTCCGGCGCCCAGGTCGGCTACGCGCGGGTGGTCACCGACCACGCCACCTTCGCCTGGCTGTGCGACGTGTACATCGCCCCGGAGGCCCGCGGCCGCGGCCTGGGCACCGCGCTGGCCGCCGCGGTCCGCGACGGGCTCGCCGAACTCGGGCTGCGCCGCCTGCTGCTGGCCACCCGGGACGCCCACGAGGTGTACGCCAAGGTCGGCTTCGCCCCGCTCGCGCTGCCGGAGAAGTGGATGCTGCTCGGCGAGCAGTGACCGCCTCAGGCCGCCGCGGTGGACCGGCGCACCACCAGCGTGGTCGCCAACGGGCCGGCCGGCGGCGGCAGTTCGCCGCCCAGCAGGGCGACCAGGGTGGCCAGGCCGGTTCGGCCGAGCTGCTCGCCCGGCAGGTCGACGGTGGTCAGCGGCGGGCTGAGCAGCTCCGCCACCGGGATGTTGTCCATGCCGACCACCGACAGGTCGCCGGGGATCCGCAGCCCCAGCTCGTCCGCCGCCTGGTACAGCCCCGACGCCACCACGTCGTCGTCGCACACCACCGCGTGCGGCCGGTCCGGACCGGCCAGCAGCTCGCGGGCGGCCTTCGCCGCCTCCCGGCTGCCCTCGTTCAGGCTGACCGCCCGCTCCTGCACCTCCAGCCGCGCGGACGCCGCGGCGAACGCCGCCTGCCGGACCCGGAAGGTGTACGCGGAGTGCACCGAGCGCAGGTACCCGATCCGCCGGTGGCCGAGCGCCGCCAGGTGGTCGACGGCGGCGCGCATGCCCGCCGTCAGGTCCAGTTCGACGGTGGGGCGCCCGGGGTTGGCCGCCGGGTCGGCGTCCAGGAACACCGCCGCGGTGTCGGCCGGCAGCGCGCCCAGCTGCTTGTCGTCCGGGGAGCAGACCAGCATCCCGTCGAACCGGCCGGCGGCGGCCGCCTCGGCGAGGGTCGCCGCGTCCCAGCCGCTGGAGACCACCACCGACAGGCCGTGCCGGGCCGCCTCCTCGTGGACGCCGGTCAGCACCCGGCCGAAGAACGGGCCGAGCAGGTTCGGCACCGCGAGCAGCACCATGCCGCTGCGGCCCAGCCGCAGCTGCCGGCCCGCCGCCTGCGGGCGGTAGCCCAACTCCCGGGCGGCGGCGTGGATCCGCTCCCGGGTGGCGTCCGAGACCCGGTGCCGGGCGCTGCCGGAGAACACCAGCGAGACGGTGGCCTGCGACACCCCCGCCAGCCGGGCGACGTCCCGCCCGGTCGGCCGTCGCCGCGCCCCCTCGCCGGACCCGGAGTCCGACACGGCGTCAGCCGGCCTGCGCCTGCCGGGCGGCGGCCCGGGCCGCGTCGTCCGCCTCGTCCTCCGCGGAGTCCCGGACGGCCGCGCGGGCCTTGCGGGCCTCGACCCGGGCCGCGATCTGCGCCGACATCTCGTCGCGCTGCTTGCTCAGCACCACGTAGCTGATCGCCGAGGACGCCACCATCGCCAGCGCGAACAGGATGATCACCCCGAGGTCGCCGACCACCGGGATCACGCCGAAGTGGCCCAGCAGCAGGGCGACCAGCAGACACGCCAGGAAGATGCTCGCCCGCAGCGAGGTGTAGCGGAGCGTCGCGTTGATCTTGCTGCTCACCGGGGTTCGTCCTTCACTGCCGGGTCGCGCCGCGGGGCGCGCGGGGGTAATGGCCCTCCCAGTGAAGCACGACCTCACACCGCCCGGGCGCGCAGGTCGAGCCACATCGTCACGTCGTCGCGGTCGTCCCCCGGCGCCACCCGGATGGCCCCCGGAACCCGGCCGACCTCGACGTAGCCGCTGCGGCCGTAGAACTTCTCCAGGCCGTGCCCGCCGCGCAGGGTCAGCCGCAGGCCGTCCAGGCCCCAGTCGCGGGCGACCCGCTCGGCCTCGGCGAGCAGTTCCGCGCCGTAGCCCAGGCCCTGGAAGTCGGGGTGCACCATGACCCGCTTCAGCATCCGCCAGTGGTCCATCAGCCCGAACCGCATGTCCTCCACGAACAGCACCGCCGCGAGCCGCCCGCCGGGCTCGTACCCGATCAGCAGCCGGTCCGTCCCCAGCTCCGCGAAGTGCCGCTCCGCGACCTCCGCGACCTCGTCCGTCGTCACCGGCGGGACGAACCCGACCGCGCCCCCGGCGTTCGAGACGTCCGTCCACAGCGCGACGATCTCGGCACGCAGCTCGGGGGTCGGTTCGGGGTCGAGAACGAAACGAAGCGTCATGGTCGATCAGGGTACGCGACCATTACAGGGCAGTACGCGACCATTACAGGGCGACCATTACAGGGCGGGTGCGGCAGGAGTCCCGGCGCGGGTCCGCGCGGTCCCCGTCCGCAGGCCCAGGCAGCACCCCACGGCGACCGCGCACAGCGCCCCCGCCGCGTACCAGGTCGCGTCGTAGTCGCCGAACCGGTCGCGGGCCAGTCCCGCCAGCCCGGCGACGATCGCCGCGCCCACCTGGTGGGCCGCCAGCACCCACCCGAAGACGATCGGCGCGTCCGCCCCGAAGTGCCGCCGGCACAGCGCCACCGTCGGCGGGACGGTCGCCACCCAGTCCAGGCCGTAGAAGACCACGAAGGCGAGGATCGGCGGCCGCAGGCTCTCCCCGAACAGCGAGGGCAGCAGGAGCAGCGAGAGCCCGCGCAGGCCGTAGTAGGTGATCAGCAGCCGGGTGGAGTCGAAGCGGTCGGTGAACCAGCCGGAGGCGATCGTGCCGACCACGTCGAAGACGCCGATCAGGGCGAGCAGCGAGGCGCCGGTGGTGACGGGCATGCCGTGGTCGTGGGCGGCGGGGATGAAGTGGGTGCCGACCAGGCCCGCGGTGGTCGCGCCGCAGATCGCGAAGGACGCGGCGAGCAGCCAGAACGCCCGGCTGCGGGCAGCGCCGCGCAGCACCCGCAGGGAGCGGGCGATCGCCGAGCCGTCGACCACCGGCGGCGCGGGCGCCTCGGTCGCGCCGTAGGGCAGCAGCCCGAGGTCGGCGGGGCGTTCCCGCATCAGCAGCAGCACGGGAACGGCGACGGCGGTCGCGGCCAGCGAGATGACGACGACGGCGGTCCGCCACCCCTGGTGCTCGACCAGTGCGGCCAGCACCGGCATGAAGGCCAGGTTCCCGGCGGCGCCGGCGGCGGTCAGCACGCCGGTGACCAGTCCCTGCCGGGCCTGGAACCAGCGTCCGGAGATGGTGGTGGCGAAGGCCCCGGCCATCGAGCCGCTGCCGAGTCCGACCAGGACGCCCCAGCAGAGGATCAGCTGCCAGGCGGAGGTCATCAGGATGGTCAGGCCCGAGCCGGTGGCGATGGTGAGCAGGGCGCAGACCACCACCAGGCGGACCCCGAAGCGGTCCATCAGGGCGGCGGCGAACGGGGCGGTGAGGCCGTACAGGGTGAGGTTGACGGAGACGGCGCTGGAGACGGTGGCGTGCGACCAGCCGAACTCGTTGTGCAGGGCGTCCATCATCAGGCCGGGCGCCGAGCGGAACCCGGCGGAGCCGACCAGGACGACCAGCGAGACGGCGGCGACGATCCAGCCGTAGTGCAGGCGGGGTGCGGGCCGGGGCGGGACCGGGTCGGCGACGGGCGGGGTGCTGAGTTCGTTCACCCGCCGAGTCTGCGTTCCCGGGCCCGCCCGCACGACGGGTTTTGCTGCCATCCACCGTCGAGATACGGACGTCCGTCCCCGGTCAGTGCCCGCCGGCGACCGGTCCGCCGTCGGGAACCCGGCGCAGCCCGCGGATGGGCGGGCTGAGCAGCAGGGCGGCGGCGGTCAGCACGGTGACGATGCCGCCGAGCACCAGGACGTGCTGCGCGCCGAACGCCTCCATGGCGGGGCCGGCCAGGGCCGAGCCGAGCGGGAACATGCAGACGGAGCCGGCCACTTCGTACGCGTGGATGCGGTTGAGGACCTCGCCGGGCACCTGGGTCTGCACGCTGGTGGCCCACATGACGCCCCAGAAGCTGATGCCGATTCCGGAGATCAGCTGGGCGGCGCCGAGGACCGGCCAGGGCAGGTCGAAGGCGAGCGCGAACTGCTGCACGGGGAAGGCGAGGACGGCGACCGCGCCGGCGGCGAGCGGGCGGGCGGGCTTGAGCCGGATCGCGATCAGGCCGCCGACGACCGTGCCGGCGCCGAACATGCCGTTCAGGATGCCGAAGACGGTGCCGCCGTGCTCGGGCACCACCAGCGAGCCGAACAGCGGGGTGAGCGGGCCCCAGGAAAGCACCGTGAAGATCATCCAGATCAGGATGACGCCCCACATCCAGCTGCGGGCGCGGAACTCGTGCCAGCCCTCGACGAGGTTGCGCCACAGGCTGTCGCCGGGCGGCGGGGCGGGCACCGGGCCGAGCCGCAGGGCGAGCAGCGTGCAGGCGCTGACGGCGTACATCGTGCCGGCGATGACCATCACCCAGCCGGTGGAGGCGGCGGCCAGCAGACCGGCCAGCGGCGGGCCGGCCAGGGTGGTGAGCGCCTCGGAGATGCGCAGCACGCCGTTGGCGCCCTGCACGTCGCGGGCCACCAGCGGGACGGTGGAGGCGGCGCCGGGCTGGAACATGGCGGCGGCGGTGCCGGCCAGCGCGAGCAGCAGGTAGAGCTGCCAGAGCTGGTCGACGCCGCGGAAGAACAGCACCGCGAGCAGCACCCGGGTGGTCAGGTTGAGCAGGTCGGCGAAGATCATCAGGCGGCGGGCGGTGAACCGGTCCGCGAGGACCCCGCCGACCAGCACCAGGCCGGCGAACGGGGCGAGCAGGAAGGCCATCGCGTAGCCGACGGTGGAGGCGGTGTGGCCGGTGGTGAGGAGTCCGGTGGTGACGGCCACCGGGAGCATCGCGTCGCTCAGCAGGCCGGCCGAGCGGGCGGTGAAGTAGAGCCGGAAGTTGCCCGACCAGATGGCGGGGCCGACGGGGGAGCTGACGCGCGCGGTGGGGGCGGTGTGGAGTTCTGGGGCGGTCACGTCCCACAGTTTTGGTCCAGACCACCTGTGGTTTCCAGTGATTTTGGGTCACGATGCGGCGACTGCCGGACGACGGCCGGCCGTGCGCACCCCGAGCACGGCACGGCGGGCCGCCGTCCAGGTCGGCGTCCGGGCCCTGAAGCCGTGACGCCCGGCGTTCCGATCTCGCCGAGGTCCCGGGCGGATGCGGCCAACGACCCCCTGAGTGTCGGCACCGCCCGGGCTCCCTCGGCGTCCCCTCGCAACGGAGCGCCGCACCCAAGAGTGATCAGTCGGATACGTCACGTCAATGGGTTGTCCGAAATTCAGATGGATCACCCGGGGCGCGGAGAGCGCACGCGTGGCGTGCCCCGACCCGCCGACCGGTGCTCAGCGCGCCGAGGCGACCGGCTGCGCCGCCCGCTCGTACACCGCGACGGCCTGGCCGATCTCGCACCACACCCGCTTGCCGGTGCCGTCCGGGTACCAGCCCCAGCGCTCGCACAGCATCTCCACCAGCTCCAGGCCGCGCCCGTTGGTGGCCTCCGCGTCCGCACCGGCGTGCCGGGGGGCCGGGGCGGCGCAGCTGGCGTCGGCGACCTCCACCCGGACCCCGGGCGGGGCGTCCGGGCCGGCCGGCAGCAGCAGGCGCAGCACCGCCGGACAGCCGGTGTGCACCACCGCGTTGGTGACCAGCTCGGAGACCACCAGCACCAGCGTCTCGGCGACCGGCGAGTCCGGGTCGAGACCGCCGGCCCGCAGCCGGGCCCGCACCCAGCGCCGGGCCCGTGAGACCTCGGCCGGGTCCGCCTGGACCGCCAGCTGTACCTGAAGTACCTGCACCGTTCCACCACCCGCACTCGGTATTCGGCCCGCTTGATCCCGCCGGGTCCGGACCGCCGCGCCTCGGAAGGCCGCCGATCCGCACTGCCCATGGCATCGACACGAATACGCCCCAGAATGATTCCGGGACCGGGTCGCAGCAAGAGCTTCGGGCATATTCCAGCGTTCGGGGGATGCCTCGGTGCATACTGTCCCGCTCACCCTGCCGGGGTTCGCACGACCGGTCGGCCCACCGCCCCCGCGGGTACCTCCGACCGTACTCCTCACGCCCCGTCAGCACCGGCCCGCCACGAGCGAACCACCCTTCCTACAAATGTCCAGCGGCGCTCGAACACCACCGCCGGACACCCGCTGACCACCCGTCAGGCGAACACCACGGTCCGGGTGCCGTTCAGCAGCACCCGCCGCTCGCTGTGCCACTTCACCGCGCGCGCCAACGCCTGGCACTCGACGTCCCGGCCGAGCGCCACCAGCTGGGCCGGGGTCACGTCGTGGGTGACCCGGGCGACCTCCTGCTCGATGATCGGGCCCTCGTCCAGGTCGGCGGTGACGTAGTGCGCGGTCGCACCGATCAGCTTCACGCCGCGGGCGTGCGCCTGGTGGTAGGGCCGGGCGCCCTTGAAGCTCGGCAGGAACGAGTGGTGGATGTTGATCACCCGGCCGGACAGCTCCTTGCACAGCCGGTCCGACAGCACCTGCATGTAGCGGGCCAGCACCACCAGGTCGACCCGCTCCCGCTCCACCAGGTCGAGCAGCTGCTGCTCCGCCTGCTCCTTGGTGTCCTTGGTGACCGGCAGGTGGTGGAACGGGATGCCGTACGACTCGGTCAGCTCCCGGAAGTCGGTGTGGTTGGACACCACCCCGACGATCTCCACCGGCAGCGCCCCGATCCGGGTGCGGAACAGCAGGTCGTTCAGGCAGTGGCCGAACTTGGAGACCATCAGCAGCACCCGCATCCGCTCCGCGGCCGGGTGGACCTGCCACTCCATCCGGAACGAGGCGCCGATCGCCGCGAACGACGCCCGCAGCTTCTCCGCCGTCACCGGCTCCTCGGCCGAGAAGTGCACCCGCATGAAGAACAGCCCGGTGCCGGCGTCGCCGAACTGCTGGCTGTCGATGATGTTGCAGCCCGTCATGAACAGGTAGCTGGAGACCGCGTGCACGATGCCCTGCTTGTCGGGGCAGGACAGCGTCAGGACGTACTGGGAGGGGGCGGTCTCTTCCATGTCGTGGGTCCCGTTTCTCGGCTCTGTGGTGCGGACGGACCGCCCAGCCTGACACAGATCCACCGGCCGTGCGGACACCGCCCGCCACCCGAGACCGCACGGGGCGCCCGACGGTCAGCCCCGCGCGGTCGACTCCCGCAACTCGTCCAGCGTGGCCGGCGGCAGGTCCGGATCGGTGCCGTCGTTGACGGCCAGCCGGTGGTGCGCCTCGCGGGCCGCCCGCACCGCCTCCGGCCAGTCCGGGTGCCCGAGGTAGACCGCCGCCGGGGCGTCCTCGCCGACCTGGTGCACGATCCGCAGCACCCGCAGCACCGCGGCGTCCACCGCGACCGCCTCCGCGGAGTCCCGGAACACCGAGCCCACGTACTTCTCCGCCGACCAGCGGTCCAGCCAGCTGTCCTCGACCAGCCGGTACACCGCGTCGGTCAGGTCGCCGTAGCCGCCCAGCCCGTCCAGCCAGGCCGCCCGCTGGAAACCGGGGTCGGAGAGCATGTGCAGCGCCGAACGGATCCGGGCGCGCCAGCGCCACCAGGGCAGGTCAGTCAGGGGCATGACGCCCATCGTGCTGGAGCGGCCGCCCGTTCGAGAAGAGTTTCGGGCAGAACGGTACGGAGAATCCATGCTGTCGGACACGGGAGTCGATCGTACGTTCCCGGGCCGGTCGCCCTCTACACGCGTCATCACACGCCCGCGCCCCGTGTTCCTCCCCCGTTGGCGGACCGTTCACATCACGTCCCTCTCGACGTGCCCGGCCCGCACCACCCTTGACCCGCCGAACCTGCGCAACGGAGCACGGGTCGTCCCCGCAGCATGTCCAGGGAGGAACAGCACCATGACGCGGACCGGATCCCCCCACCCGCCGCCCGCCGTCAGCGGACGCCGCCACCGCACCACCGCCGCGCTCGCCGCCGGCGCGGTCCTTCCCGCCCTGTTCTCCGCCACCGCCTGCGGCGGCCCGGCCGCCGCCGACGCCACCGGGCAGGACGTCACCGTGATGACCTTCGCCCCGTCCGGCACCGGCGCCGCCGACCGCCCCGGCATGACCGCGCTCGCCGACGCCGTCGGCCGCCGCCTGAACGCGAACGGCGGCCTGAACGGCCGCAAGGTCCGCGTCCTCACCTGCAACGAGCACGACACCACCGACGGCGCCACCGCCTGCGCCGACCAGGCCGTCGGCGCGCACGCCGTCGCCGTGGTCGGCTCCGCCAGCCAGTACGGCAGCAACTTCATGCCCGTCCTGGAAGCGGCCGGCATCCCGTTCATCGGCGGCTACGGCCTCTCCAGCCCCGAGTTCAGCAGCCCGCTGTCCTACCCCGTCAACGGCGGCATGCCCGCCCTGGTCGCGGGCAGCGGGCGCCAGCTGATCGGGGCCGGCTGCAAGCAGATCGCCCTGATCCGCCCCGACAGCCGGGCCGGCGACGCCTTCGTCAGCTACCTCTCCACCGCCGTCAAGCAGGCCGGCATCAAGGTCACCGACGTCAAGGCCCCGGAGAAGTCCAACGACTACTCCCCCTACACCAAGCGCGCCATCGGCGACGACAAGCCCGGCAACTGCGTGCTCTCCGCCCTCGGCGCCGAACCCACCGGCAACCTGCTCGACCCCTACCGCCGGGCCAACCCGAAGAACACCCAACTCGCCTCGGTCATCGGCTCCTTCCAGCAGTCCGTGGTCGACTCCACCGGCGGCGACAACGGCCCCCTGCGCGGCGCGTACGCCACCGGCTGGTTCCCCGCCGAGAGCTCTCCCGTCTGGGACGACCTGCGCGCCACCGCCCGCAGCTACGGCAACGGCGCCACCATCGACGTCTCCGACCCCGGCGTCCAGACCACCTGGGTCGCCTACGCCGTCCTCCAGCAGGCCGCCGGCCGGGTCGACCGCGAGAAGCCGCTCACCGCGAAGGCCCTGCGGTCCGTCCTCGACAGCGGCGACCCCATCGACACCGCCGGCACCACCCCGCCCCTCAGCTGGGGCGTCACCAACATGCTCCCCACCGCCGACTCCCCCCGCCTGGTGAACACCTCCGTCACCTTCCAGCAGGTCCAGAACGGCCGCCTGGTCGAACAGCACCAGGGCTTCACCGACGTCCGCACCGTCCTGGCCGGCTAGTCGGCACTGAAGTCCGCCGGCGGGAAGCACCACCAGGGGCGCGGGGAACTGCGCGAGCAAGGAGCGCACGTCCACGAGGTCGCGATCAGGTGCAAGTCGCTGCCCTCGTCGCGACGTTGTCGGCGGGCGCCTCCCGGTTCGCGCAGTTCCCCGCGCCCCTGGTCGTGCTCTCCCCGGCCGTGCGCCTCGCGCTACAGCTCGCTCGCGCCCTTGTTCGGGAGCCCCGTCCTGGACGCGATCGCGCCCCACAGCCCCGCGGCCTGCTCCTTCGCCGTCGTGGCGGTGCCGCTCGCGGTGTTGCCGTTGCGGTAGTGGTCGTTGTCCTTCGCCTTGCCCGCGTCGCACCCGGCGACCATGTCCCCGGCCCACAGGGCGTACTCGGAGTCCGCGGTGGAGGAGGCCTGCCACGCCTTCTGGAGCTGCTCCACCAGCTTGCCGCCGTCGGTGAGCTGATCCACCTTCAGGTCGCCGAGCTTCTTGAGCAGGTCCTGCCGCTGCGCGGCCGCCGCGGTGAGCGCGGCCTGCGCGTCCGGCAGGCCCTGGCACTTGCCGACGGCGCTGACCGCGTTGACCACCGAGGTGCGGCTCGCGCTCGCGGTGCCGAGCAGGTCGGACATCGCCTGCGCCTGGGCCTTCATCTCCGGGCCGACCGCGCCGTTCCCGCCACCGGCCGGCGCGGAGGCCTGCTGGGTGGTGGAGCTCTTGGTCTTGGCCTGGTCCTTGGTGTCGTCGTCGCCGCCGCTGACGAGCACGCCGATCAGCACCGCGATCAGCGCGACACCGGCCGCACCGGCCCCGATCAGCAGCTTCGGGTCGGGCTTGCGCCGGCTGCCGCCGCCGTCGGCTCCGAACCCGGGCTCCGGAGCGGCGGCCCGGTACGCCGGCTGCTGCGGCGGCACGGCGCCGTACGCCCCGCCGTAGCTCGGCTGCGCGGGCGCGGGCGCGGCGTACTGCTGCTGGCCGCCGAACGTGCCGCCGCCGAAGCCCTGTTGCGGGAAGCCGGCCTGGGTCGGCGCGCCGCCGACGGACGGGTCGCCGGCGGGGTAGGGCGGGAGGTACTGGGTGGCTCCGGCGTCGCCCTGCGGCTCGACCGGCGCGGCCTGCTGCGGTGCGGTGCCCCAGTACTCGGGGGCGCCGCTCTGGCCGAGCGGAGGGGCGGACTGCTGCTGCGGGACGGGGGCTTGCGGCTGCGGCTGGGCGTACGGGGGCTGCGCGGCCTGCGCCGGGTTGCCCTGGCCGTCCGCGGCGGGCTCCGGCCGGAACAGGTCGTCCAGATTGAAGTCGCCGGAGTTGGGATACGAGCGGCGCTGGCTCAACGCGATTCCTCACCTGTGCACGGCACCGGGATCCCGGGCCTTTCGGTTGCCCCGCCGGGTTGCTGACGGCGGACCACAACTGCGAGCCCACGCTACCGGTTCACCGGCACAGGTGACTACGCGGGCCGGTGTTCTGTGCTATTGCTTCACGATCACCCGCAACCGTCCGGACACCCACCGTCGCCGCCCGGCCCGCGCCACCTGCCGTCGCCGGACGGCCGCAGGGGCGCCCGTGAGGGCACGGGCGCCCGCTGCGCCGTCAGTTCCCGTCCCCGGCGCGGCTACGCGGCCTCGCCGTCCATCCGGGCGTGGAACTCGCGCACCGCGCGGTGGCCCCGGTACGGCTCCAGCCGGCTGCGGAAGTCGTCGAGGTACTCGACCCCGCGGTTGGAGCGCAGTCCGCTGAGCAGCCGGACGGCCTCGGTACCGGTCTCGCAGGCGCGTTCGAGGTCGCGCTGCTGGAGCTGGGCGGTGGCCAGCAGGACCAGGTCGACGGCGCGCCGGCGGACCCGGTGGGCGGGGTGCAGGTCGAGCGCGGTGCGGGCGTAGTGCTCGGCCCGCTCGCCCTGCTGGAGGTCGCGGTGACAGTGCGCCAACTCGTCGGCGAGGTAGGCCTCGTCGAAGTGGACGATCCAGTCCGGGTCGTCGGCGGGGTTGCGGCGCTCCATCGCGGCGAGCGCCTTCGCGGCGACCGCCTCGCACGAGTAGGCGTCGCCGAGCAGGGCGTGGCCGCGCGCCTCGGCGGCGTAGAACATCGCCATCGCGGTGGGGGTGGCGACGGTGCGGGCGCCTTCCTGGGCGGCGCGGGCGAGTTGGGCGATCTCCCGGGGGTTGCCGAGGGTCGCGGCGAGGTGGCTCATCGAGGCGGCGAGCACGTAGCCGCCGTAGCCGCGGTCGTCGGCGGCCTGGGCGAGGCGCAGCGCCTGGATGTAGTAGCGCTGGGCGAGGCCGGGCTGGCCGGTGTCGACCGCCATGTAGCCGGCGAGTTCGGTCAGCCGGGCCACGGCGCCGAAGAGTTGACGGCCCGTCTCGTCGCGGTAGGAGCCGCCGAGGAAGCCGGAGACCACGCTGTTCAGGTAGTGCACCACGACGGGGCGGACGTGGCCGCTGCCGAACCGGTGGTCGAGGTCGACCAGCATCTGCGTGGTGGCGCGGATCGCCGCCACGTCGGCGAGGCCGACGCGGGTGCCGCCGGTGCGGGCGACCACCGGGTCGGGCGGGGTGATCAGCCAGTCCCGGCTGGGCTCGACGAGGGCGGAGGCGGCGACGGTGGTGCCGGCCAGGAAGTCGCGCTTGCCGACGTCGCTGCGCCACAGTTCGCAGATCTGCTCCAGCGCGGTGGCCAGGCTGGGCGCGAACTGGAGTCCGACGGCGGAGCTGAGGCTCTTGCCGTCGGCCATGCCGATCTCGTCCACGGTGACGCCGCGGCCGAGTTTGCGGCCGAGGGCCTCGGCGATGACGGCGGGCGCCTGCCCGCGTGGTTGTTGCCCGCGCAGCCAGCGGGCGACGGACGTCTTGTCGTATCGCAGGTCGAGTCCGTGTTCGGCTCCGCAGAGGTTGACCCGGCGGGCCAGGCCCGCGTTGGAGCAGCCCGCCTCCTGGATCAGCTGCTGCAGACGCTCGTTCGGCTCTCGTGCGACGAGTGGTCTCGCGGCCATGGGATTTTTCCGCCTCCCCAACGCCGTCCGGACCCGACCGGAGGGCGACGACTGTGCAACACCATGCGGAATACCCACGGTGACGTACCCACTCCCCACGCGCCCTGATGAATGCCCCTGTGCGCCCCCACTGCGCCCGTTACCGCCCCTGCTGGGACGGGGGGTTCCGACCAGGATCACCGTCCCGGGTGAGAACGCGCGCCCCGTTCGAATCGTTCGTCGGCGGCCCGTAACCCCCACTCACGGACGGTAGTTGTGCTGCACGTGGACAACTCCTCGCTATCCCCCGAACCGGATCCGCCGCCGCTGCTGCTGGAAGCCGTCCGCTGCGCCGAGGAGCGCCACTGGGAGGTGGTCCCGGGGGCGTGGCTGGTCGAGGACGGCGGGCCCGCGCACTGCTCCTGCGACGATCCGCGCTGTGCGCTCCCCGGCGCACACCCGGTGGGCGCGGACTGGGGGCAGCTGGCCAGCGTCGGGGCGGAGACGGTCCGGGCGTGGTGGACGGAGCACCCGGAGGCATCGATCCTGCTGCCCACCGGGCGGGCCTTCGACGTGCTGGACGTGCCGGAGGTCGCGGGCTGCCTGGCGCTGGCCCGGATGGAGCGGATGGGGCTGCAGCTCGGCCCGGTGGTGGCGGTGCCGGCCGCCCGGGGCCGGGGCGGCCGGCGGCTGCACTTCCTGGTGCTGCCCGGCGCGGTCGCCAAACTGCCGGAGCTGCTGCGCCAGATCGGCTGCACCCCGGGCGGGCTGGACCTGGTGGCGCGCGGCGAGGGCGACTGGGTGGTGGCCCCGCCGTCCCGGTTCGTCGGACACGCCGCGGCGCTGTGGGCCCGGCCGCCGACGCTGATGAACCGGTGGCTGCCGGACGCGACGGAGCTGGTCAGTCCGCTGGCGTACGCCTGCCGGCGCGAGCCGTCCACGGTGCCCCCGGCACAGCGGGCCCCCGCCGCGGTGCACTGAGGTCCGCGGGCCACCGTGCTCCCGGGCGCACGGAGCGCGATCTTCCGGAAACGAGTCGTCATACCCGCAGGTCAGCGCGGAAAGCCCATCGATCGGGTGACACCGCTCAAGGATTGGCCGCGACGCCCGAGGGGATCATCCTCAGCGTCGGCACGGGGTCGGTGGAGCGGAAGGAGCGGGCGGGCGGAGAGCGTGGGGGGCTGCTGGGAGGGCGTTCGGTCGGGGAAGCCGAATGCGCAGCGGGAGGGGCGGCGGGGGCCGGGAGGGACCGGAGGGGAGCAGGGAGGGAACGCGCGGGGCCCGGTGCGGGGACACCGGGCCCCGAGGCGCGTCCCGATCCGGCTGCGGTCCGCGCGGCTGCGGTCGACGCGGCTACGGCTGGGCGACGAAGACGTGCGCGGCGATCTCCTTGCCGAGTTCGGCCGCGCCGTCGCCGGTGCCGACCACCACGCCGCCGGCCGCCGGGGCCACCCGGACCGTCGCCCCGGGGCGGACGCCCGCGCGGCGCAGGGTGCGCATCAGTTCGCCGTCGGTCTGGATCGGCTCCCCGATCCGGCGGACCACGACGTCCGCGCCGTCCTTGCCGGCCACCGACTCCAGCGTGACCAGGCCGGCGTCGAAGCCCTCGCCCTCGGCCTTGGTGTCGCCCAGCTCGTCCAGGCCCGGGATGGGGTTGCCGTACGGGGACTGGGTGGGGTGGCCGAGCATGGTGAGCACCTTGCGCTCGACCGTCTCGCTCATCACGTGCTCCCAGCGGCAGGCCTCCTCGTGGACCTGCTCCCACTCGAGGCCGATCACGTCCACCAGCAGGCATTCGGCGATGCGGTGCTTGCGCATCACCCGCACCGCCAGTCGGCGGCCCTCCTCGGTGAGTTCGAGGTGCCGGTCCTCGGCGACCTGGAGCAGGCCGTCGCGCTCCATCCGACCCACCGTCTGGCTCACCGTCGGGCCGGACTGCTCCAGCCGCTCGGCGATCCGGGCGCGCATCGGGGTGATGCCTTCCTCCTCCAGCTCCAGGATGGTGCGGAGGTACATCTCAGTGGTGTCGATCAGCCCTGACATCGCCCCTGGCTCCGTTCTTCGGTGTCCTCACCGCCAATTCTGACGTACTGAGGTGACAACCCGGTGCGCTCCTCGGTTGTGCCCCGGCCCGCACGGCCCTCCGGGCGTCCGGCGCGACGGTTGACAGCCGGGCGCGGCAGGGGACACCGTGCACGCCGTAGCTTTCCCCCACCGCGGCCCGGGGCACCGGGCCGCCCGTGCGCTCGGACGGAGCACGACATGACCGAACTGGTCGGCCGGTACCTGGACGCCGCCGTGGCCCACCTGGAGCGGATCCGGGCCGAGGAGGGCGAGAACATCGACGCCGCGGCCGAGCTGCTGGCGGAGGCCGTCGAGCACGACCGGCGGATCTTCGCCTTCGGCGCCGGGCACTCCTCGCTGGCCGCCCAGGACGTGGTCTACCGGGCCGGCGGCCTGGTGGTGATGAACCTGCTCAACGTGCCCGGCATGACCGGCGTGAACGTGATGCCCGCGCACCTGGGCAGCGCGCTGGAGCGGGTCTCCGGCCTGGCCACCACCACTCTCGACCTGACGCCCGCGCGCAGCGGCGACCTGCTGTTCCTGATCTCGCTGTCCGGCCGCCAGGTGATGCCGGTGGAGCTCGCCCGGCACGCCCGCGACCGCGGCATGAAGGTGATCGGCGTGACCTCGCTGGCGTATCCGGCGGCGGTGACCTCCAACCACCCCTCCGGCACGTACCTCAAGGACAACTGCGACCTGGTGCTGGACAGCAAGATCGCGCCCGGTGACGGCGAGCTCGACCACCCGGGCGCGGGCGCGCCGTTCGGTTCGGTCTCCACCATCGTCACCAGCGCCCTGATGCAGTCCGTGATGGCGTCCGCGACCGCCAAGCTCGCCGACCGCGGCATCACCCCGCCGCTGTTCCGCTCCGGGAACGTGGACGGCGGCACCGAGTGGAACAACAAGGTGATCGCCGACAACGCGGAGCGCATCTTCTACGCCTGGTGACCGCACCGCGCTCCCGGCGCAACCCCGCCCATTCGGCCAACTCCAGTGCCGCTCGCGTAAGTTCGTCCGGCACTGGGAAGGACTCCCGAGACCGGTGAGACGGCGCTGCGGGGGCGGGGATGGCGGCTGGGGCAGGGCGTTCGATCGGCTTCGTGCGGGAGCAGGACCTGCTGCCGAGACTGTTCTGGGCCGCCGACGGCGCGTCCCTGCAGGGGCAGACCCGGGCGGTCGCGCTCTCCCGCTGGGAGTTGCTGCTGCTGGTCGGCGCGGCCTTCGCCGGCTCCGCCGACGGCTCGCTGTGGGCGTGGCTCGCGGCCATCGCCTACCTCGGCGCGCTGTTCATCGCCGTCACCGTCGCCTGGCAGAACCCGCAGCGGCTCTGGTACGACGGCCGGGCCGTCGCCGAATCGGTCAAGACCCTGGTGTGGAAGTACGCGGTGCGGGCCGACTCCTACCAGCCGCCGCCCCGCAAGCTGCCCGACGCCGAACGCCTCTACGACATCCAACTGGCGGGCATCCTCGGCGAGTTCGACACCGATCGGGTCACCCCGGGCGTCGCCGAGGAGCTGCGCGCCTGGCGGGCCCCGGCCCGGCACCCGCAGATCACCGAGACCATGGAGCGCCTGCGCGACCAGCCGCTGCCGGTCCGCCGCGAGATCTACCTGCGCGAGCGGGTGCACAGCCAGCGCGAGTGGTACCAGGCGAAGGCCATCCAGTGCCGCAACGCCACCCGCCGGGTCGGCCGGCTCGCCATCGTGCTGCCCGCCGCCGGCCTGCTGCTCGCCGTGCTGCGCGCGCTCGGCCAGTTCGGGTTCGACGCGCTCGGCGCGATCTCCGCCGTGGCGGCCTCGATCTCCGCCTGGGCCCAGCTCCGCCAGTACCGCCCGCAGGCCGCCGCCTACACCCTCGCGGCGGCCGAACTCGCCAAGGTCGAGGCCCAGTTGGCGGCCGTCGACCTGACCGCCCCGGACGCCGAGGAGAACTGGGCCCGGCTCGCCCGGGACGCCGAGGACGCCATCTCCCGGGAGCACACCACCTGGCAGGCGCGCCGCGAGGTGCGCAGCCTCGACATCCCCAGCTGACCAGGAGGCACCGCGTGGCCGCCACCCGCAGGATCGACACACCGGACGGGGGCGTCCTCGCGATGGAGACGTCCGGGGACCCGTCCGGAAGGCCGGTGTTCCTGCTCCACGGCACCCCCGGCAGCCGGGTCGGCCCCGCCCCGCGCAGCGCCGTGCTGGCCCGGATGCGGGTCCGGCTGATCTCCTTCGACCGCCCCGGGTACGGCGACTCCACCCGGCTCCCGGGCCGCCGGGTCCGCAACGCGGCGGACGACGTCGCCACCATCGCCGACGCCCTCGGCCTCGACCGCTTCGCCGTGGTCGGCCGCTCCGGCGGCGGTCCGCACGCGCTCGCCTGCGCGGCCCTGCTGCCCGACCGAGTGGTGCGGGCCGCCACCCAGGTCTGCCTGGCGCCGCGGGACGCGGAGGGCCTCGACTGGTTCGTCGGCATGACCCCGTCCAACGAACGGGCCTTCCGGCAGGCCGAGTTGGGGCAGCCGCGGATCGCCGGCCCGTTCCAGGTCCGGTCCCAGGTGATCCGCCGCGACCCCGCCCAGCTGATCCGCAACCTGGTGCCCGAGCTCACCCAGCCGGACCGCACCGTGGTCGCCGACATCGGCATCCGCCGGATGCTCCAGTCCACCTACCGGCAGGCCTTCCGGTACGGCGCCGACGGCTGGATCGACGACGTCCTCGCCTTCATCGCCGAGTGGGGCTTCGCCGTCGAGTCCATCCGCGTCCCGGTCCGCATCTGGCACGGCGCGGACGACAAGTTCTCCCCGGTCGGCCACTCCGCCTGGCTCGCGGACCACATCCCCACCGCCCAGCTCTACCTCGAACCCGGCGCGGCGCACTTCGGCTCGCTCAAGGAGATGACGGACGCCATCCGCTGGGCCGCGAGCGCGTAGCAGGCGGCCGGGTGCGGGAACCGGGGCGCCCCGGTTGCCGCACCCCCCCCCACCCAACCGCGGCGGGGGCTCCCGGTCGCGGGTGGGCCGCTGCCAGCGCCGGGCCGCGAC
>NZ_JBHWDS010000018.1:0-88159 GCF_042734615.1 Kitasatospora sp. NPDC059646 | reverse complement strand
CCCACATCGTTTTCTCTCCCGCATCCCGGTGGCCCGCTCCCGCTAGCCTGCCGGCGGGGGGGGCCACCCGGCGCCCCCGGAACCCCCCTCCCGCCCCCTCCCTACAGCGGCTGGGGCTCCAGGTCGCGGTTGCTCCGCTGCCAGCTCCGGGCCGCGACCACCGACGGGTGCTCCTCGCCGAAGAGTTCGACGAGCGCCGCGACGGCCTGCATCCGCAGGCTCTCCGCCTCGCTGCGGCGGCCGGCCCCGCGGAGGGTGATGGCGAGGTTGGCCTGGCAGACCAGCGTGTCGGGGTGGTTGGCCCCGTACCGGGCGGCGAGGCCGTCGTAGGCGGCGCGGCCGAGCTGTTCGGCCTCGTCGAGCTGCCGGTTCTCGGCGAGCGCGTTGGCGAGGTTGATGACGGCGTTGAGGGTGAACGGGTGGTCCGCGCCGAGGACCTGGGTGAGGCCCTCGACCGCGGAGCGCCCGTGCTCGACGGCGCCTTCGAGGTCGCCGGAGCCGCGCAGGTAGATGCCGAGGTTGTTCTCGCAGGCGAAGGTGAACGGGTGGTCGTCGCCGAGGAGCCGGCGGTGGCCCTCGTAGGCGTCGGTGGCGATGTCGCGGGCGGTCTCCTTGTCGCCGGCGGCGCTGAAGTCCGCGGCGAGGTTGAGCCGGCAGGCGAGCGCGTCGGGGAACTCGGGGCCGTACAGGTCGACGTAGCGCTCGTAGGTGCGTTCGGTGAGTTCGCGGGCTTCGGCGTACTGGCCGGCGCGGCGCAGGGAGACGGCGAGCGACTTGGCGTTGCGGAGTTCCTCGGGCAGGCCGGAGGCGTCGACCGCGGCGAACGTCTCGGTGACTTCGCGGAGCAGTTCGGCGGAGCCCTTGTAGTCGCCCATCTCGCGCAGGTCGCGGGCCAGGTTGGACTTGGAGCTGAGGGTGTAGGGGTGGCGGGCGCCGAGGACGGCGGAGCGGCGTTCGACGGTGTCCTGGTCGAGGTCGCGGGCGGCGACGCTGTTGCCGACCAGGCGGTGGTCGATGGCGAGGTTGTTGGCGACCGAGAGGGTGCGCGGGTCGTCCTCGCCGAACAGTTCGATGAACTGGTTGTAGGTGTCCTGGTCGAGGGTGAGGGCTTCCTGGAAGCGGTTGAGGTAGCGCAGGTCGGCGGCCATCGAGTTGGCGGTCATCAGGGCGTACGGGTGGTGTTCGCCGAGGAGTTCTCGCTGGCCGTCGAGGGTCTGCTGGTTGAGCGTCAGGGAGTCGTTGTAGAAGCCCTGGGAGCGCAGCACGTTGGCGACCTGGAACCGCAGGCTGTAGATCTGGCGGCGCCACAGCCGCTGCTCGCCGAGGTCGGTCTCGGCCTCGGCGCGGGCGGTCCAGCTGGCGTCGAGCTGGCGGCCGAGCTGCAGGGCCTGGTCGAGGTCGACGCGCTTCCACAGGTAGCGGACCCGGTCGATGAGCATCTCGCGGACGTCCTTCTCGTCGCAGTCCTGCGCGCGGGACGGCGTGAGGTGCGGCCAGATCGCTTCCAGGGTGGGCCAGTTGGCGGGGTCGTCGGTGTCGCCGCGGGACGGCCGGGCGTTGACCAGGATGCGGTGGACCTGGTGCATGGCGGTGTTGCGTTCGGCCTCGTTCATGCCGCTGCGGACGACGGCCTGGACGAGTCGGTGCACCTGGAAGGAGTCCGAGCCGGCGTCGGTCTTGGCGAGCGCGTAGCGGCTGACGGCGCGCAGCACCTTGCCGAGCAGGAAGGTGTCGGTGAGTTCCTCGTCGTACGGGTAGAGCGCGAGGCGCATCTGCTCGGAGAAGAAGAACTGCTTGAGGGAGATCGGCTCGGGTGCGAAGAACGCGCACAGTTCGAGCAGCCGGACGGCGGCCGGCGACTGTTCGCGCAGCCGGGTGATGGAGACGTTCCAGGTGAGGCCGACGGGGGTGGGGTAGTCGACGGGGGTCTCGCCGGCGGCGAGGACCTTGGTGGCCTCGGCCTTCAGCTGGTTGACGTAGGTGTCGACCGGGGTCCGGGTGGTCTCCAGCCAGGCGGCGGCGACCTCGACGGCGAGCGGGAGGTCGCCGACGGCCTCGGCGACCCGGTCGGCGTCGGTGCGGGTGAGGCCGCGGACCCGGCGGGTGAGGTGGTCGACGGACTCGGTGCGGTCGAAGACGTCGACGTTGAGCACGCCGGCCTGCCCGGACCAGCCCTGGTTGCGAGAGGTGACGAGGATGTGGCCGGGGCCGTCGGGGAAGAACCGGCGGATCTCGCCGGGCTCGTCGGCGTTGTCGAAGATCAGCAGCCAGTTCGGGGTGGGCAGGCCCTGGCGGAGCGAGTCGCGGGCGGACTGGGCGGCCTCGTTGACGTTCTCGCCGACGCGCAGGCCGAGCCGTCCGGCGAGTTCGGCGAGGCCGACGGCGACGTTCTCGCTCTGCTCGGCGTCGATCCACCAGACCAGGTCGTAGTGCGACATGTAGCGGTGCGCGTACTCCAGCGCGACCTGGGTCTTGCCGACGCCGCCGAGGCCGTACAGGGTCTGCGGCGGCGGCAGCACGGCGGTGGTGCCGCCGGCGAGCTGGGCGCGCAGGTCGTCGAGGACCTTGACCCGGCCGGTGAACGAGTGGTTGCGCTGCGGGACTTCCCAGTAGGTGGGCTTGGTGCCGGGGAAGCGGGGCGCGCCGGGGGTGCGGTCGGGCAGTTCGGTCTCGGTGCGGCCGAGGGCGCGCAGCAGGACGGTGGCGGCGGCCTGTTCGTCGCGGCCGATCAGGTCGACCGGGTTGCGGCTGTTGTAGGGCGCGTTGAGGCGCACGTCGGAGACCCGGACCGGGATCAGCTGGCGGCGGGCGCCGGCCGGGTCGGCGAGCACGGTGCGGTCCCACAGCGCCTGCGCCTGCGGGGACTGCAGGTAGGCGGCGGACAGCAGGGCGACGGTGCGGTACGCGGAGTCGATGCCGCGGCCGGTGGCCTCGCGCGGGTTGGCGCCGGCGCCGAGGTCGCGCGGCACGACGCGGTAGCCGGCGTCGGTGAGCAGCGCGGAGATCCAGTCCGCCCAGGCGCGGTCCTCGGGCACGTAGCTGAGGTACAGGTCGGCGGGGGCGGTGGGGCGGCGGCGGGCGAAGCCGTCGAGGTGACGGAGCCTCAGGTCCTCGGCCATCGGCGGGAGTCCGGCGACCCGGCCCTGGGTGATCTCCCGGGTGAGCCGCTCGTTGGCGGCGAGCATGGAGCCGGGCAGGCCCGGCTGGTCGCCGAACGGGGCGAGGATCTCCTCGTAGGCGTAGAACGGCCGGTAGGGGATCTCGACGCCGGCCCAGTAGCGGGCCAGGTCGGGTTCGCCGAAGCCGGCGGGCAGGCCGGCGAACTTGATCCGGGCGAGGGCGCGGCCGGCGTCGGCCTTCTCCTTCTCGCCCTCGTCGATGCGCATCGGGACGGGCAGGATGCGGATGTCGCGGTCGCCGTAGCGGTCCTCGATGACCCGGGCGATCCGGGAGGCGCCGTCGATGGACTGGTCGCTGAGGGTGAAGCAGACCACCAGGTCGTCGGGCATCTCGACGGTGCAGATGTCGGCGGTGTCGGTGAGTCCGGTGCGGCTGTCGATCAGCACGTAGTCGTAGCGGCGCTTCATGTCGGCGCGCAGCGACTGGATGAAGCGGCGGCCCTGGTAGCGCTCGTAGAGCAGGTCCCAGTCGAGGCGGGCGACGGAGTAGTCGCGGTTCTGCTGGCCGGCCGGGACGAGGTCGATGCGGCCGCCGCCGGGGAAGTGCGGCCAGGCGAGGGAGAGCGCGTGGGACTGGATCCGGGCGAAGTCCTCGATCCAGTCCGGGTCCCGGTCGACCGGGCGGCGGGCCTCTTCGAGGTAGTCGCCGAACAGGTCCATGATGCCGGTGGTGGCGCCGACGATCTCCGGGTTGAGGAAGGGCCGGAAGAACTGGCTCAGGCCGGGGGCTTCGAGGTCCCAGTCGACGACCAGCACCCGGTAGCCGTTGGCGGCCATGATCCAGGCCGTGTTGGCCAGCGCCATGGTGCGGCCGGTGCCGCCCTTGTAGGAGTAGAAAGTGACGATCCGTCCGTGGCGGTTCTCCACGGTGGCGTCGCGACGGCGCGCCTGGATCTGCGGGCCCTTCGCCGGCCTCTCGGTCATGACGTTCCCTCCCCCGGGCCCTTGGTGCCCGTCGTGTTCCCGCACGCCGTGCCGCCGGACGGAGTCCCGACCGTCCGGCGTCCTGCTGGTCGCCCGCTCCGCCCCGCGGGGCGGTCCGGGCCTAGGGTCCGATGCTGGGTCTGCGGTCCTCGGGCGGCTCGGCCGGCCGGTCCCGGTAGTGCTGCTCGTGGGCGGTGCAGGCGCGCATCACGGCGCGTTCCATCTCGCCGCGGAACTCCTCCAGGCTGCCGGGCGCGCCGGCGGCCGCGTCGTCGCGCAGGCTGGGCTTCTGGAGGGCGCCGCGGCTGACGGCGAGCACGCTGTCGCCGAGTTCGTTGAGCATCCGCTCGTGGTCGCGGCTCTGCTGGTCCTCGCGGTTCCAGGGTTCGATGATGGCGACCGAGCCCAGGTTGCGCCGGTCCAGCCGGCGCACCGCCTCGACCCGCCGCCCGTCCAGGAACGCCCACCGGTCGACCAGCAGGACGCACGGCGCGGACGGCCGTTCGCCGGTCAGCAGGTACTCCGACTCCTCCTCGAACTCCCGTACGGTGGGCTGGAATCCCATGTTCCGGGCGACGTCGGCGGCGTCCTGGGCGAGCGGCCGGGTGGAGTCCGGGCGGAACGGCTGCCAGTCGGTGCGCTGTTCGCCGTACCAGGCGCCGCTGCGGTTGGGCGGGAGTTCGGGCTGCCGGTAGGAGTACACCGAGATCCGGACCTTGTCGGCGACGTCCGGCGGGTCGAACGCGGACGGCTGGGACTCGAAGTCGAGCACCTGGCCGGCCGGGATGACGGTCTGTTCGGCGACGTCGACGATCCGCTGGGCGAGCCGCCAGACCGCCGTGTGGTACTGCGAGCTGAAGGCGGCGATCTTCATCAGCGCGTACAGGCCTTCGGCGGCGTAGTCGCCGCCGAAGCTGTCGTGGTTGAACTGGAGTTCACCGGCCACCCGGGGCAGCGGGTAGTGGTCCATCGGCACCCACAGCGCCGGCACTATCCCGGTCATCCGCTCCGAGGTGGGGCGCCGCTGGTAGACCGAGCGGCGGGTGAACAGGTGCCACTCCCGGCCGCACGCCTCGGACTTGAAGTAGCGCGGCGAGTACAGCGGCACGAACACCCGGCAGTTGGCGAGCTCCCTGGACAGCCGCTCGGCCCACTTCTGGCCCTGGTGCATGGAGCGGTCCATGAACCCGATCGGGTGGCCGGCCGGCAGGTCGGTGATCTGGAGGATCGCCTCGCACAGGTCCTGGTAGAGCTTCGCCACCCAGAGGTTCGGGTCCGCCGCGCCCCGGGAGTTCACCCGCGGCGTGTGCGCGTAGCTGAGGAAGAAGTACGGCCTCGGTGCTTCCTTCCCCCGGCCCGCTGGGCTGTTCACACGCGCCTCCCCCGAGCCCGCCTGTCACCTGTTCCCCGAAAGGGACTCAAGTGTAGGAAGGGCGGCCGTCCGAATGGAATAGGGCCTTGATCCGATGGTGCGTCAACTCTGCCTGCCCCGGAACCACTTGTCAGCGAGATCGACCGCTTCGCGGATCGGCATGAGGTAGCAGTGGGCGTCGCCGAGCGGCCCGGACTCCAGCACGTCGGCCAGGCCGGCGGCCAGCACCTCGCCCATCGCGGGGAAGTGCTCGTCCTGCAGCCGGACCCCGGTGAAGGACCGCCAGCGCCGCTCGCCGGCCGGGGTGCGCACCACGCACCGGTACTGCTGCGCCTGCCGGCCCGGCTGCCAGTACTCCAGCAGGTGGAGCGGGGTGCAGCACCACACCGGGACGCCGATCATCAGGCACCGCGCGCCGTCCCGGTAGAGCCGCCCGGCGGGCGACTCCTCGCCCAGGTGGCTGCGCCACGGGTGGCGGGCCGTCAGGTGCTCGGCGCGGGGGCCGATCGCGGTGAACGAGGTCTGCGGGTGGCGGCTGCGCAG
Organism: Kitasatospora sp. NPDC059646; assembly: GCF_042734615.1. Lineage (NCBI taxonomy): Bacteria > Bacillati > Actinomycetota > Actinomycetes > Kitasatosporales > Streptomycetaceae > Kitasatospora > Kitasatospora sp. NPDC059646. The sequence continues at coordinate 82,141 of NZ_JBHWDS010000018.1, read as the reverse complement.
CGCCCCGGGCAGCAGCCGCACCTCCTCGGCGAGCCGCCCCATGGTGGGCGAGGCGGGGGTGTCTGCGGCGTCCCAGGCGGGCATCGCGGCGTGGTATCTGCGCAGTTCGGCGGGGGTGAGGCCGGCGGTGGCGGCGCGGTAGTAGGAGGAGGTCCGGGAGTTCTCGGGTGTAGCGGTGTACACGACCAGCGTGCCCTCCGCCCCGAGCGCCTCCCGGAGCGCCCGTACCACCCCGGGTGCGCCGTCCACGACCGGTCCGATCGCTCGCAGCGAGGCCTGGACCAGCAGGGTCTCCCCCGGCCGGACGCCGAGCTTGTCGAGATCCGTGACGAGCTCCGCAACGGAGTACAACGGGGCCTCCCACAGCCGCGGGTCGAAGCCGCCAACCCTATCGGCCGCAGCGGTGAACTCCCGTTCCGGGGCTCACCGTTCGGCTTCCGGTGGTGCGTCGTTCTGGTGGTGTTGGACGAGGGTTCGCGAAGCCGCCGCTCAGCGCGGCCCGGCGGCGGCCGCGCGGGCCCGGTACTGGGCGAGGTTCTCGGCGGCGGCCTCCCGCGCCGCGTCCTCGGCGGCCCGGCCGACCGGGACGGCCAGCCAGGGCTCGACGGCGGTGCGCATCCGTTCGACGAAGCGGACGCCGAGCGGGGTGAGCGCGCCGGAGTCGGCGAGCGTGGCGATCGACGCGGCGGTGTGCGCCCGCCAGGTCGCCAGCTGCACCCGGGCGTGCTGGGCGGGGCCGTTGCGCAGCCCGTCGTAGGCCCGGACCCGGGTGGTCCAGAACTCGGTGACCGCAAGGTGCGCGTAGGTGCCCTGGAACAGGCCCTCCAGCGGGCGCGGGTCGGGCCGCCACGGTGCGTGGAACAGCCGTTCGTCGGCCCGGTCGTACAGGTCGTGGAAGTCCAGCACCGCACCCAGCTTGACGTGCTGGAACTCGTGCGCGACCAGCAGCGCCAGGGTGGGTGCGGTGGCGGGCCGGGCGATGCCGACCGCGCCGAACGCCTGCCGGGCGGCGGCGGACACGTCCCGGCCGGCCGGGCCGGGCCGCAGCGGGGTGAGCGTGGACAGGCCGGCCCGGATGCCGGGGGCGTGGCCGGGCAGGTCGCGGCCGATCAGCTCCCAGGCCTCGCGCAGCGCCCCGGCCCAGGCCAGGTACTCGTCCTCCGGCAGCCGGTCGGCGACCGGCCACTGGTGGCTGTCGCGCTGCGGGTCGGTGTCCTCCAGCGCGGGCGTCCAGCCGTCGGCGAGGGCGGTGCGCCGCACCGGCTGCCAGTGCGCGTCCGCGGGGGTGTCCCAGTCGATCCGCCGGCCGCCGACCGCGAACCCCTCGGCGTCGCCGGTCAGCACGGTCTCGCCGGCGCCGCCGACCAGCACCCGGCCGAGGGTGGGCAGGTGGACGGCGCCGGTGCGGACCGGCAGCGCCAGTTCGAAGGACCGGCCGGCGCGCAGCGCGGCGGCGGCGGCCAGTTCGGCCATCCCGCCGAGGTCGGCGCCGGGTTCGCCCTGCAGGCAGCGCACCGCCCAGGCCCGGGTGTACGGGTGGGCGAGCACCGCGTCCAGGGCGGCGGTGTCGGCGCCGTCCAGCGAGGTGACCAGCGGCCAGGCCGGGGAGGCGGCCCCGACGGCGGCCACCAGCCGCCGGGTGAGGCCGAGTTGGGCGCGGGCCAGGGCGCGGACGGTGTCGGCGCCGCCGTGTCCGCCGGCGAGCTCGTCCAGCTGGCGGTCGGTCAGCGCGGCGCCGGGCGCGTCCTGGGCGGGGACGGCCGCGACGGGGGCGATCCGGTCGCGGATGGTGGTGATCAGTCGCATCAGGTCCCCGCAGTAGACGGAGGGGTTGCGGAAGCCGGAGCCGTCGCCCCGGTAGCGGTGGGCGTACAGGCCGCCGCCGCAGGAGCGGACCACGGGGCAGCCGCGGCACTGCTCGGCGAGGCCGTCCAGTCCGGACTGCCGTTCGACCATGCCGGGGTGCGCGGCGACCTGGTCCAGGGTGTGGTCGAACACCGTGAACCCGGTCTCGGGGGCGCCGTCGTAGGCGGTCTTCAGGCTGTCGGCCTGTTCGAAGGAGCCGTCGGTCTCCACCACCACCAGGTCGGCGGGGTCCAGGCCGAGCGACTCGGTGAGGCTGGAGCGGCCGCGCAGCGTCCGGTGCACCGAGTCGAAGGTGCGCACCGGGACGGGCCGGCCGAGTTCCTCCCAGCGCCGGTAGACGGCCATCAGCCAGTCGGCGTACGGGGTCGCGCCCATCCCGGCGGGGCGCTTCGGCGGCTGGTCCCAGGTGGCGTGCGGGAGCAGGAAGTCCACCCGGGGCGGTTCCAGGGCGACCAGTGCGTCCAGCACGGCGACCGGGTCGTTCTCCACGTCGATGGTGCACAGCAGCCCGGCGTACAGGTGCCGGTGGGCGGGGCGGCGCAGCAGTTCGACGGCGGCGAGCACCTTGGCGTGGCTGCTGCGGCCGTCGGCGAAGCGGCGGTGCCGGTCGTTGGCGGCCCGGTCGCCGTCGAGCGAGATGCCGACCTTGATGCCGTGGGCGGCGAACAGGTCGAGGAAGCGCGGGGAGAGCAGCACGCCGTTGGTGTGGATGCGCAGGTCGAGGGCGCAGTCGGCGGGCAGGGCGGCGCGCAGCAGTTCGGCGGCGCGGCCGAGCAGGGCCGGTCCGGCGAGCAGCGGCTCGCCGCCGTGCAGGACCGCGTGGACGGCGGTCAGCCGGTGGGCGCGGGCGTGTTCGGCGATCCGTTCGGCGGTGCGGGCCAGCACCGCCTCGCTGGTGGCACGGGCTTTGCCGCGCCAGCTGGTGTCGGCGTGTTCGTAGACGTAGCAGTGGTCGCAGGCCAGATCGCAGCGTGCGTGCATCTTGATCACGTACTGCGAGAACGGCACCAGCGGGCGCGGCACGGGGATCGGGGGTGACGTCGCGTCGGTTGCGCTCGGTCGGCCGGTCAGATGGAGGAGTTGAAGGCGGCGACGGCCACCTGGCCGGAATCCCCGCCGGGGAGGGCTCGGTAGAGCTCGGCGGTGAGCTCTTCGGCACCGAGGGAGGCCAGAGCTGCCAGCGAGGGAGCGGACTCCTCGGCGCGCGCGCTGTCGGCGGGCTTGGTGGCGGCGACCATGATGACTCGTTTCTGCGCCTGCCGGCGCGAGACAGGCCTCGGCGTCCTGTGCCGAGAATTTCACCCACCCGCAGCGTACCCGCGCTACCCGCGTCAGCCGAAGCTAAACCACCGAATCTTGACCCATCCGTGGCGGCCGGACTCTCCGTGACCGGCGGCGAGTTGACGATCAGTCAGAATCGATCTTCGACTCTCCGCCGAAACGTCAGGGGCAGAGCCGTTCGACCCGCCAGCCGCCGCCCTCGCCGGGCTCCGCGACGAACCGCAGCCGGTCGTGCAGGCGGTTCTCCCGGCCCTGCCAGAACTCGACGGTGCGCGGGACCACCCGGTAGCCGCCCCAGAACGGGGGCACCGGCACGCCGCCCTCCCCCTCCGGGTAGCGGGCGGCCAGGTCCGCGTAGCGCTGCTCCAGCACCTCGCGCCCGGCCACCGGGCTGGACTGCTCGCTGGCCCAGGCGCCGAGCTGGGAGCCGTGCGGGCGGGTGCGGAAGTAGGCGGCGGTCTCGTCCCGGCCGACCTTCTCGACCCGCCCGCCGATCACCACCTGGCGGGCCAGCGCGATCCACGGGAACAGCAGCGAGGCGTTCGGGTTGGCGGCCAGGTCGGCGCCCTTGCGGGAGCCGTAGTTGGTGAAGAACACGAAGCCGCGCGGGTCGTAGCCCTTGAGCAGCACGGTGCGCGAGGACGGCACGCCGTCCGCGTCGGCGGTGGAGACCACCATGGCGTTGGGTTCGACGACGCCGGCCTCGACCGCCTCGTGGAACCAGCGGGCGAACTGCCGGAAGGGGTCGTCGGCGAGCTGGTCCTCGGACAGGCCCTCGTGCTGGTAATGCTTGCGCATCACCGTCAGGTCCGGTCCGGGCCGTTCCTCGGCGGGCGTGGACAGGGCGCTCGGGTGGCTGTGGCGTTCCGCGGTAGGCACGCCGACATCATCCCGTACGACAAGCGCCGAGCGCCGCTGCGTCCGGGCAAACTCGCGGGGATAGGGTGGCTCGCCACCGCAACCCGACCCGCTGCCCGGGGAATCGTCCGGTTTTCACCGGAGCGCCCCGGAAAATCCGCCGACGATGCCGGAGACGACAGGGGTTCGAGCGGCCCGTGGGGGAAACATCACCGTCGTGGTGTATGGCGCAATGCACTCCGTGCCTGCCACTCTGGCACCGAGTGCCAACCACCATCGGTCACCGGCGTGCCGCCCCACCACGGCCGCACGTCGTGTCGGATCACTGAAGGAGCCGTTCTGATGTCGGACTTCGTACCCGGCCTTGAGGGTGTCGTCGCCTTCGAGAGCGAGATCGCCGAACCCGACCGCGAGGGCGGCGCGCTGCGCTACCGCGGGGTGGACATCGAGGACCTGGTCGGCCAGGTCTCCTTCGGGCACGTGTGGGGCCTGCTGGTGGACGGCAGGTTCGCCCCGGGCCTGCCCGCCGCCGAGCCGTTCCCGATCCCGGTCCACTCCGGCGACATCCGGGTCGACGTGCAGTCCGCCCTCGCCATGCTCGCCCCCGTCTGGGGCCTCAAGCCGCTGCTGGACATCTCCGCCGAGCAGGCCCGCGACGACCTCGCCCGGGCCGCCGTGATGGCGCTGTCCTACGTCGCCCAGTCCGCCCGCGGCCAGGGCCTGCCGATGGTCCCGCAGAGCGAGATCGACAAGGCCGAGACCATCGTCGAGCGGTTCATGATCCGCTGGCGCGGCGAGCCGGACCCGAAGCACGTCAAGGCCGTCGACGCCTACTGGACGTCCGCCGCCGAGCACGGCATGAACGCCTCCACCTTCACCGCCCGCGTCATCGCCTCCACCGGCGCCGACGTCGCCGCGGCGCTGTCCGGCGCGGTCGGCGCGATGTCCGGCCCGCTGCACGGCGGCGCCCCGTCCCGGGTGCTCGGCATGATCGAGGAGATCGAGCGCACCGGCGACGCGGTCGGCTACGTGAAGAAGGCCCTCGACAAGGGCGAGCGCCTGATGGGCTTCGGCCACCGCGTCTACCGCGCCGAGGACCCGCGCGCCCGCGTGCTGCGCCGCACCGCCAAGGAGCTCGGCGCGCCGCGCTTCGAGATCGCCGAGGCGCTGGAGAAGGCCGCGCTGGAGGAGCTGCACAACCGCCGCCCCGACCGCGTGCTGGCCACCAACGTCGAGTTCTGGGCCGCCATCATGCTGGACTTCGCCGAGGTCCCGGCGCACATGTTCACCTCGATGTTCACCTGCGCCCGCACCGCCGGCTGGTCGGCCCACATCCTGGAGCAGAAGCGCACCGGCCGGCTGGTCCGCCCGGCCGCCCGCTACGTCGGCCCCGGCAGCCGCAAGCCGCAGGAGATCGAGGGCTGGGACCAGATCGCGCGCTGACACCCGATCAGGTGAACAACTGACGGGCCGTCAGCACCTCCGACTCCGCCGCCGGGCACGCGCACAGCCCCTGACCAGGGGCGGCGCGTGCTCCGGTGAGGGCTGTCCGGTGCCGGGAAGATCACGTCTCATCGGCCGGACGGCCGTACTGCGGGGCAATCCGGGGCGATAGGGTGCGGGGGTGGCTCAGATTCAGATCCCCGCCGACAATCTGCCCAACGACGGCCGCTTCGGCTGCGGCCCCTCCAAGGTGCGCCCCGAGGCCCTGAGTGCCCTCGCCGCCACCGGAACCTCCCTGCTGGGCACCTCCCACCGTCAGGCCCCGGTCAAGAACGTCGTCAAGCGCGTCCGCCAGGGCGTCGCCGACCTGTTCTCGCTGCCCGAGGGCTACCAGGTGGTGCTCGGCAACGGCGGCTCCACCGCGTTCTGGGACATCGCCGCGTTCGGACTGGTGCGCGAGAAGTCGCAGCACCTGAACTTCGGCGAGTTCTCCTCCAAGTTCGCCTCCTCCGTGAAGGCCGCCCCGTGGCTGGCCGAGCCGACCGTCATCAAGACCGAGCCGGGCACCCACCCGCTGCCGGTCGCCGAGGCGGGCGTCGACGCCTACGCGCTCACCCACAACGAGACCTCCACCGGTGTCGCCATGCCGATCCGCCGTCCCGAGGGCGCGGACGCCGGCTCGCTGGTGCTGGTCGACGCCACCTCCGGCGCCGGCGGCCTGCCCGTCGACATCCGCGAGACGGACGTCTACTACTTCGCCCCGCAGAAGTCCTTCGCCTCCGAGGGCGGCCTGTGGCTGGCCACCTTCTCCCCGGCCGCCCTGGAGCGCGCCGCCGAGATCGCCGCCTCCGGCCGGTACATCCCGCCGTTCTTCGACCTGCCGACCGCGATCGACAACTCCTCGAAGGACCAGACGTACAACACCCCGGCCATCTCCACCCTCTTCCTGCTGGCCGACCAGCTGGAGTGGCTGAACGGCCAGGGCGGTCTGGACTGGGCGGTCGCCCGCACCGCCGAGTCGTCCTCGATCCTGTACGCGTGGGCCGAGAAGTCCTCCTACGCGCAGCCGTTCGTCGCCAAGGCGGAGGAGCGCTCGCAGGTCGTCGGCACCATCGACTTCGACGAGTCGGTGGACGCCGCCGCGGTCGCCAAGGCACTGCGTGCCAACGGCATCGTGGACACCGAGCCGTACCGCAAGCTGGGCCGCAACCAGCTGCGGATCGCGATGTTCCCGGCGATCGACCCGGCGGACGTCGAGAAGCTCACCGGCGCGATCGACTACGTGGTCGAGCACCTGAACGACTGACACCCGCCCCCGAAGGCCCCGGTCCGCGGACCGGGGCCTTCGTCGTTCCCGGGTCGGGCCACCGCGAGGCCGAGCAGGTCGGCCGGGTCGCCGATCGCGCCCACCCGTGCTCGTGGCCCACGGCCCGTCGAGCCCGACCGGGCCTGAGCCGCTACCAGGCGTACGCCTCCGGCGCGGGGCCGCCGCCGTTCGGGCCGGGCGGCGGGAACAGCCGGTCCAGCTCGGCCAGCAGGTCGGCGTCCAGCACCAGGTCGAGGGCGGGCAGCGAGCCGTCCAGCTGCGCCACGGTGCGCGGGCCGATGATCGGGCCGGTGACGCCGTCCTGGGCGAGCAGCCAGGCCAGGCCCACGTGCGCCGGGTCGGCCCCGGCCCGGGCGCACAGCTTCTCGTACGCCTCGATGGTGTCGCCGTGCTCGGCCAGCGCCGCCGCCGAGTGCCCGCTGCCGCCGCGCGCCGCCGTGCCCTCGCGCCGCTTGCGCAGCACGCCGCTGAGCAGACCGCTGTTCAGCGGGCCCCAGGGGATCACGCCGATGCCGTAGTGCCGGGCGGCCGGCAGCACCTCCAGCTCCGCCCAGCGGGTCATCAGGTTGTACCGGGACTGCTCGGCGACCAGCCCGAGGAAGTGCCGGTCGCGGGCCGCCTCCTGGGCCTGCGCCAGGTGCCAGCCGGCGAAGTTCGAGGAGCCGAAGTACAGCACCTTGCCCTGCTGGCGCAGGACGCCGAACGCCTCCCAGATCTCGTCCCACGGGGTGTGCCGGTCGATGTGGTGCATCTGGTACAGGTCGATGTGGTCGGTGCCGAGCCGGCGCAGCGAGTCCTCGCAGGCCCGCCGGATGTGCAGGGCGCTCAGCCCGCCCTCGTTGGGGCGGCTGCCGGTCGGGATGAACACCTTGGTCGCCAGCACCGTCCGGTCCCGGCGTTCGGCGGAGCCGGCGAACCAGCGGCCGATGATCTCCTCGGTGGAGGTCTCCCCCGGCCGGGTGCCGTAGACGTTCGCGGTGTCGAAGAAGTTGATGCCGTGCTCGTGCGCCCGCTCCATGATCGCGTGGCTGTCCCGCTCGGAGGTCTCCGTGCCGAAGTTCATCGTGCCGAGCACCAGCCGGGACACCGTCAGCCCGCTGCGGCCGAGCCTGGTGTACTCCATGAAAGATCCGCCCCCATGCGTCGCGGCGGGCCCCTCGCTCGGGCCCGCACCGCGCCCCACCCTACGGATCGGCCGCCCACGAACCGGCCGGTTCGCCGGAACGGCCGCGGCTACTTCTGTACGAGCGCGCTGATGATCACCACGGCGAGCAGCAGGACGAACGCGCCGGTCACGATCCGCATACGGGTCTTCGGGTCCACCCCACGAGATTAGACGGTCGCCCGGCCTACCCCTGCTCCGGGTCCGCCCGGCCGGCCTCCGCCGGCACGGCGCCGCCGCGGAACTCCCGCTGTCGGAACACCGTCGGGGCGACCCCGACCCGGCGGGTGAACAGGCGGGTGAAGTACGCCGGGTCCTGGTAGCCGACCCGGCGGGCCACCGTGGAGACCGGCAGTTCGCTGGCCGCCAGCAGGTGCTTGGCCTCGTTCAGCCGGACCGTCAGCAGGTACTCCTTCGGGCCGGCCGCGCCCTGCGCGCGCACCGCGCGGCGCAGCTCCTCCACGCCCAGGCCGGCCCGCCGGGCGTGCTCGGCCACCGACAGCGGCAGGCAGGCGTTCCGGCGCAGCAGCTCCATCACGGGTGCGCCCTCGGGGCCCAGGTCGGCCCGGTGCCGGTGCAGCTCCACCAGCAGCTCGTGCACGGCGGCCGACGCCTCCGCCACCGCCGTCGGCCCGCCCCGGCGGCAGATCGCGGCGATCCGGGCGGTCACCCGCTGCGCGGCCTCCGCGGAGTCCAGCGGCACCACCTCGGCCTCCGGCAGCAGCCCCAGCTCGGCGTAGCCGGCGGTGCCCTCGCCGGTGAAGTCCACGAAGGACTCGGCCCAGCCGTCCGCGTCCGGCCCGTAGTGGTGCGGCACCCCGGGCCGCAGCCACAGCACCGCCGGCGCCGCCACCGGAAGCCGGCGGCCGCCCGGCAGCGCGTACCAGCCGCGGCCCGCCCCGACCACCACGGCCACCCAGTGGTCCAGCACCCGCGGCCCGACCACCGGCAGCCGCCCGCGCTGCAGGCCCACGCCCAGGCACGCCAGGCCGGTGGCCAGCTGCGCCGGACCGGGCGTCAGGTAGTGCCACCAGCGCTCCATCGTCCTCCGTCCGCGGATTCTCCCGGGACAAGTCCAACACGCCGCCGGGCTTTGTCCATGGTCCGGGCGGGTGCCTTCTTGCAGGCTAGGACGCATGCTCACCTACGACTCGACCGGTTTCCGCCTCGACGGCAGCCCGCTGCGCATCCTCTCCGGCGCGATGCACTACTTCCGCACCCGCCCCGAGCAGTGGCCCGCCCGCCTCGCCGCCCTGCGCGCGATGGGCCTGAACACCGTCGAGACGTACGTGCCGTGGAACCTGCACGAGCCCGCCCCCGGCCGTTTCGAGCGCCTGGACGAGCTCGGCGCGTTCCTGGACGAGGCGCACCGCCAGGGCCTGTGGACGATCGTCCGTCCCGGCCCGTACATCTGCGCCGAGTGGGACAACGGCGGCCTGCCGGCCTGGCTCACCGCGAAGGTCGGCCGGCGCGCCCGCACCAGCGACCCCGCGTACCTGGCCGCCGTCGACGCCTTCTTCGACGTGCTGCTGCCGCAGGTCGTCGAACGGCAGTGGGGGCGGCCGGGCGGCACCGTGCTGATGGTCCAGGTCGAGAACGAGTACGGCTCGCACGGCAGCGACAAGGCGTACCTCCAGCACCTGGCCGACGGCCTGCGCGCCCGCGGCGTGACCGTCCCGCTGTTCACCTCCGACGGCCCCGAGGACCACATGCTCGGCGGCGGCACCCTCCCCGGCGTCCTCGCCACCGTCAACTTCGGCTCCGACCCGGAGACCGCCTTCGAGACGCTGCACCGCCACCGTCCCGAGGACCCCCCGTTCTGCATGGAGTTCTGGAACGGCTGGTTCGACCACTGGGCCAAGCCGCACCACACCCGCGACGCGGCCGACGCCGCCGACGCGCTGCGCCGCATCCTCGCCGCCGGCGGCTCCGTCAACCTGTACATGGCCCACGGCGGCACCAACTTCGGCACCACCGCCGGCGCCAACCACGAGGACGCTCCGTTCAACTCCACCGACTGGACGCACTCCCCGTACCAGCCGACCACCACCTCCTACGACTACGACGCCGCCCTCGACGAACGCGGCCTGCCCGGCCCCAAGTTCGACGCCTTCCGCCGGGTCATCGCCGACTTCGCCGCCGAGAACCCCTCGCTGGTGCGCTACTTGGACGGCCGGACGCCCGAACTCCCGGCCGCCGCCCCGGTGCTGACGGCCCGCGAGGTCGCCCTCACCGAGTTCGCCGAGCTGCCCTTCGGCGAGTCCGTGGCCTCCCCCGTGCCGCCGCTGTTCGAGGAACTCGGCCTGGAGCACGGTCTGGTCCGCTACACCACGACGGTGCCCGCGATCAGCGACGCCCGGCCGCTCACCGTCGAGGGGCTGCGCGACCGCGCCTCCCTCCAGGTGGCCGGCAAGCACGCCGCCGCCCTCGAACGCGGCGTCGCCGCCGAGCCCGTCACCGCGACCGGCGGCGACCGGGTCACCCTGCTCGTCGAATCGCTCGGCCGGGTCAACTACGGCCCCCTGGTGGGCGAGACCAAGGGCATCACCGGCGTCCGCCACGAGCGCCAGTACCTGCACGGCTGGCACGCCCAGCCGCTCGCCCTCGACCCGCTGCCCGCCGCGGCCTACGCCCCCGGCGAGCCGGCCCCCGAGACGCTCGCCCGCGGCGACTTCGAACTCGACGCCACCGGCGACGCCTTCCTCGCCGTCCCCGACGGCGACCACGGCTACCTCTGGGTCAACGGCTTCCTGCTCGGCCGCTACGACCGCCGCGGCCCCCAAGTCACCCTCTACTGCCCGCAGCCCGTCCTCCGCGAGGGCGCGAACACCCTCACCCTGCTGGAGCTCGGCCAGGCCGCGCCGTCCCGCGTCGAGCTCCGCGAGGCCCCCGAACTGGGCTAGCCGGGGTACGGACCGGTGGGAGGCGGTGCGCTCTCACCGGTCCGCCAGCCGCCAGCTGTCGACCACGGTGTAGCGGGCCGGTCCGAACCCGGTCTCGCTGCGCATCAGGTGGATCCGTCCCGCCTCCCACTCCACGCCCCGGAAGTCCTGCATCGCGTCCGCCATCGCCCGCATCCCGCGCGCGCCGTCGTGGCTGCGGGCCAGTGTCAGGTGCGGGTGGAACCGGTGGTCGTCCGTGACGTCGAGCGCGTCGCGGACGGCCTCGGCGAGCCGCCGCAGGGCGGCCGTCGCGCCCGTCACCCCGCACCAGAGCACCCGGTCGCCGAACGTCCCCGCACCGGCCAGCCGGAGCCGCAGCGGCGGGTTCCCGGCCGCGACGCCCGCCAACTTCCCTGAGATCTCCGGTACTTCGTCCGCGGAGACGTCGCCCAGGAAGGCCAGCGTGAGGTGCCACCCGGCGCTCTCGCTCCAGCGCAGCCGGTCCGCACCGGGCAGCTCCCGCAGCAGCGCGGTCGCCCGGGCGAGCTCCCCGGTGGCGCGGACGGGCGGATTCACGGCGACGAAGAGCCTCATCCCGTCATCCTGCCCTACCGCCCGGCGGCCGCCACCGGATAGAACAGACGCCATGCGCATCCGTACCGGAGGTCCCGACTCCGCCCCCGACCTGCTCAAGCTCATCGACGGCGCGGTCGCCTGGCTGACCGCGCAGGGCCGCACCGGCCAGTGGGGTTCGGTGCCGTGGTCGCAGCGCCCGGAGTCGGTGGCGCGGGCCGAGCAGGCGTGCCGCGAGCAGCTGGTCCGGGTCGCCGAGCGGGCGGGCGGCGGGGGCGACGCGCTGGGCGTGTGCGTCCTGGCCGAGGAGGCCCCGTCGTACGCCCCGCCGGTGCCGGAGCGGGAGCTGTACGTGCGCTGGCTGGTCACCGACCGCGCGCACAGCGGCTCCGGCATCGGGGCCGCGCTGGTCGCGGACGCCCTGCGGGTGGCGCGCGAACGCGGCATCGATCTGCTCCGGGTGGACTGCTGGGCCGGTGGCGACGGCCGGCTGGTCGAGCAGTACGAGCGGCTCGGGTTCACCCGGACCGCCGCGTTCACCGTCGACCGGCCGACCGGCCCGTGGCCCGGCCAGGTGCTGGAACAGCGCGTGGGCGCGGACCACTGGGCTCCCTAGCAGGCGGTCGCCAGGTCGCCCTTCTGCACCACCGAGAACACCCGGCCGCGGGCCCGCACCGGGTGCGGGTCGAGCCGCAGGCGCAGGCCGCTGATCCGGCCGAGCACCAGGGCGACCGCGCCGGCGGCCGCGGCGGAGACCAGGCCGCAGGCGAGCAGACCGAGGCGGGGACCGTACTGGGCGGTGATCCAGCCGACCAGCGGGGCCCCGATCGGGGTGCCGCCGGTGAAGACCAGCACCAGCAGGCCCATCACCCGGCCGCGCATCTCGGGGTCGGTGCCGAGCTGGAGCGCCGAGTTGACCGAGGTGTTGAAGGTCAGGCCGAACACCCCGATCAGGGTCAGCAGCAGCGCGAACGTCCAGTAGCCGGGCGCGAACGCGGCCATCACCTCCAGCGCGCCGAACGCCAGCGCCGCGAAGACCAGGCGGCGCAGCCGGGGCGCGCCGCGCCGGGCGGCGAGCAGCGCGCCGGTCAGCGAGCCGACCGCCATCGCGGTGTTGAGCAGGCCGTACGCGCCGGCGCCGACGTGGAAGGTGTCCTTGGCGAAGCCGGCCAGCAGGGTCGGGAAGTTGAACCCGAAGGTGCCGATGAAGCCGGCCAGCACCATCGGCCAGAGCAGTTCGGGGCGTTCCCGGACGTAGCGCAGGCCCTCGCGGAGCTGTCCGCGTTCGCGGGCGATCCGCTCGACGGGGCGCAGTTCGCTGCTGCGCATGGCGAGCAGGCCGCCGATGACGGCGGCGAAGGACAGCGCGTTGACGCCGAACGCCCAGCCGCTGCCGACCGCGGCGATCAGCGCGCCGGCGACGGCGGGGCCGACCAGCCGGGCGGTCTGGAAGTTGGCGGCGTTCAGGCTGACCGCGTTGGCCAGGTCCTTGGCGGGCACCATCTCGCTGACGAAGGCCTGCCGGGTCGGGTTGTCGACCACCGTGACCAGGCCGAGCAGCAGCGCGAACAGGTAGACCGCGACGGGTGTGACGAGGCCGGTGACGGTGAGCACGGCGAGGCCGGCGGCGAGCAGGCCCATCGCGCCCTGGGTGGCGATCAGCAGGCGGCGCTTGGGCAGCCGGTCGGCGAGGACGCCGCCCCACAGGCCGAACAGCAGCATGGGCAGGAACTGCATGGCGGTGGTGATGCCGACCGCGAAGGGGCTGCCGGTGAGGCTGAGGACCAGCCAGTCCTGGGCGATGCGCTGCATCCAGGTGCCGGTGTTGGAGACGACCTGGCCGGCGAAGTAGTACCGGTAGTTGCGGATGCGCAGGGACGAGAACATCCCTCCCGGGCGGGTGAACCGGCCCGGCGAAGCGGCGGGGGTCTCCGCCGCGGTGCGTTCCTCGGGGTCGTCGTCGCCGCTGCCCGGCAGGCCCGCGGGGGCGGGCGCCTGGCTCTGCGCGGCGGGTGCGCCGGTGGGCGCGGGTTCGGCGGCGGCCGTCTCGTCGGCGAACGGCTCGTCGGTGCGCTGCCCGGCGGGGCGGGTGATGCGTCGGGGGTCGGTGCGGAAGTCGGTGCGGATGGTCGCGGTGCGGATCGCGGCGGCGCGGGCGGCCGGCGGTGTCACAGTGTTCTCCCCTCGACGCGCCGCGACCGTTCGGACGGTCGCGGCGCGGTGTGTGGCGCTGGTGGGTGCTGCGGTGATGCGGTTCTCCTTCGTTCGCCCTGAGAGCGCGGTCCTTGCGTGCGGTGGCGGTTACAGGTGGGCCAGTTTGTAGAGCACGGGCGCGGCTGCCTTCAGCCGTTCCCACTCGTCCTCGTCGAGGCCCTCGGCGAGCTCCGCCAGCCAGGCGTTGCGCCGCCGGCGGGACTCGTTGAGGATCTGCTCCGCCTCCTCGGTGCTGCTGACGACCACCTGTCGGCGGTCCTCGGGGTGCGGCTCCCGCCGCACCAGGCCTTTCTCCTCCAGCATCGCGATGATCCTGGTCATGGACGGCGGCTGGACGTGCTCCTTGCGGGCCAGCTCGCCTGGCGTCGCCTTGCCGCACCGGGCAAGCGTGCCGAGCACCCCCATCTCGGTGGGGCTCAGCGACTCCTCGACCCGCTGGTGTCGCAACCGCCGGGCCAAACGCATCGCGGACGACCGCAGCTGGCTGACCGCCACCAGGTCGTCCTCGGACATCTCGGGCATGTCCTTAGCCTACGTCATTACCGAAGCTAAAGAAAATTGATTTCGATCACGCCCGGCAGCCGGCGGCGGAAGGGGTCAGTCCGCGCTGAGGTGGAAGCCGAGGCGGCCGAAGCGGAGGCGGTCGCCGGGGCGGACGACGGTGCCGCCGGCGACCCGGCGGTCGTTGACGAAGGTGCCGTTGCTGGAGCCGAGGTCGTAGAGGACCCAGTCGCCGTCCTCGTGGCGCAGTTCGGCGTGGCGCCGGGAGACGGTCGCGTCGCCGAGGCGCAGGCCGGAGCCGGTCATCCGGCCGATCAGCAGGCGGCGCACGGCCGGGTCGGGCAGCCGCAGGAGGGTGAGCTGCTCGGCCTGCCAGGTCTGCCGCAGGCGGACGTTCAGCGCGGAGACCTTGGCGACGGTGCGCAGCAGCAGCCGGGAGACCGGGCCGTAGGTGCGCAGGTCGCCGACCACCTCGGCGAGTTCGGCGCGGCTGCGGGCGGTGAGGACGAGCTCCATCCGGCGGATGAAGGTGTCGTGGGAGAGCCGGCCGCTGCCGACGCCGTCCCGCAGCACCTCCAGCGCGCTGTCCCGCTCGGCCTGCGAGGGGCGGGCCAGTCGGGTGCCGAACTCCTGAGCGCTCATGGCGCGATTGTCGGCCGGGCGGGGCGCGGCTGTCCAGCGTGCGGCGTACGCCCGGCCTGCGGAGTTGCCCGACTGCGCTCCCGCCGTGGGCTTTTCGGCGAATTGGTCGTCAAGTCGCCCGGCCGGCGCGGCAGTCCTGGCAGGATCCGGCGCAGCACGTTCCGCCGCACGAAGGAGTCCCGCCATGCCCGTGTTCGCCGTGACCGGGCATCTGGACCTCACCGCCGACACCGCCCGGACGGTGCGCGCCGCCCTCGACGAGTTCCTCGCGCCGTTCCCCGCAGCGGAGTTGACGGGCGTCTCGTGCCTCGCGCCGGGCGCGGACACGCTGTTCGCGGACGCCGTGCTGGCCCGCGGCGGCCGCCTGGTCGCGGTGCTGCCCGGCCCGGGCTGCCCGGGCCCGCAGGCCGCGCCCGCCGAACTCGCCGACTTCGTCCGGCTGCGCGCCGCCGCCCACCGCACGCTGGTGCTGCCCGCGGCGGTGCTCGACGACGCCGCCTACGTCGCCGCCAACGCGGAACTGCTGGCGCTCGCCGATGAGTTGGTCGCCGTGTGGGACGGCGGCCCGGGCAACGGCCCGGGCGGGACGGCCGACATGGTGGCCGCCGCCCGGGCCGCCGGGGTGCCGGTGCACGTCCTGTGGCCGGCCGGGGCGGCCCGCAGCCGCCGCTGAACTCCCGTGCGGGCCAGGGCCCGTCTTCGAACCCGCGCCGCAGCCCCGCGGCGTCCGGGGCGTGCTCTCGGCGTGCCGGGCGGCGAGAGTGCGTGCTCGGGGCACCTCCCGGCCCGCCAGGGCCGGGGCGCGCTGTGGGGCAGGCGGGGGCTTGAGGACAGGCCCTAGGGCTCCAGGCGGTTCGGGCCGCGGAACAGGAAGACCGCGTCGCGGATCGACGGCAGCCCGAGCGCCAGCATCAGCACCCGGCCGAGGCCCAGGCCGAAGCCGCCGTGCGGGGGCATGCCGTAGCGGAAGCAGTCCAGGTAGCGGCCGAGCGGCCCTTCGGGGCTCGCGTCCATGCCCTTCTCCCGGGCCTGCGCGACGAGCCGGCCGTGCCGGTGCTCGCGCTGCGCGCCGGTGGTGATCTCCACGCCCTTCCACAGCAGGTCGAAGGAGTCGGTGACGGTCGGGTCGTCGGCGGGCCGCAGGTGGTAGAACGGCCGCACCGAGGCGGGGAACCGGGTGACGAACACGAACTCGTGCCCGTACTCCTCGGCGACCAGCGCGCTCAGCAGCCGCTCGCCCTCCGGGTCGAGGTCCTCCCGCACGCCGTCCCGGTCCCAGCCGGCGGCCCGCAGCTTCGCCGTGGCCTCGGCCATCGTCAGCCGGGGGAAGGGGAGTTCGGGCACCACGACGCGGGTGTCCCAGTGCTGCCCGATCTGCTCGCCGTGCCGTTCGGCGACCCGTTCCAGCACCCGGCGCAGCATCCGCTCCTCGAAGGACATCACGTCCCCGACGGAGTCGATCCACGCCAACTCGACGTCCACGCCGGTGAATTCGGTGGCGTGCCGGGAGGTGAAGGACGGCTCGGCGCGGAACACCGGGCCGATCTCGAAGACCCGGTCGAGGCCGGCCGCGATCGCCATCTGCTTGTAGAACTGCGGCGACTGGGCGAGGTACGCCGTCCGGTCGAAGTAGCCGACCTCGAACACCTCGGCGCCGGACTCGGAGGCGGTGCCCATCAGTTTCGGCGTGTGCAGCTCGATGCAGCCCTCCTCGGCGGCGACCTCGCGCATCGCCTGCTCGACGGTGGTCTGCACCTCGAACACCAGCCGCCGTTCGGGCCGCCGCAGGTCCAGGAAGCGCCAGTTGAGCCGCTGCTCCGGCCCGGTCTCCGCGCCGATCGGCAGGCCCGGCTCGGCGGCCGACACCACCTCGACCCGCTCCGGCACCAGCTCCAGCCCGCCGAGCTTCACCACCGGGTTGGCGACCACCTTGCCGGTGACCTCCACCGCGGACTCCGGCGCCAGGCCCCGCAGCACCTCGTCCAGCCGGTCGCCCTCGCCCCCGCGCCGGTGCGTCACCTGCACCATGCCGGTGTGGTCCCGCACGACCACGAACTGCATCCTGCTCTGCAGCCGCAGCGTGTTCACCCACCCCTTGACCGTCACCGTCGAGTCCACCGCGGACCCCAACTCACCGACGAGGGTTCGAACCATGACCAGCAACTCCCTGGGTTGCGGGCGCGTTGTTCGCGCCACGAGAAGAGCGGTAGACAGCCGCCCGAGGACGCGCCCACGCTAACCGCCCACCGACCCCCGGCACCTCCGGTTTTCCGCCGCGCCCGACCTGGCCGGACCCGCACCGGGGCCTTACGATGGCCCGACTCGGCGGCGGCCACGGCGAACTGACGCACCGTCACGCATGCGCACCTGGGGAGGTCGTCCGGATGGACGAGGACGCGTGGGACCGGCCGGTGGTACGGCCGCAGTCCCTGGAGGAACTGATCGACCTGGTCGGCCCGCTGGTCGAGACGACGACGCTGCCCCGGGCGCAGGCGCCCGTCCGGCAGGTGGTGGTGTTCGACCCGCTCGACCGCCCGGCCGGCCGCGGCGACCTGCTGGTCGGCGTCGGCGTCGACCCGCACGGCGCGGCGGCCGAGGAACTGCTGCGCGCCGCCGGGGACGCCGGAGTGGCCGGCGTGGTGCTGCGCGGGGCCCGCGACGGCGGGCGCAAGCAGGAGCTGCGGACGGTCGCCGAGCGGGCCGGGACGGCCCTGCTGTTCCGCACCGCCTGGGTGGACTGGCCGCGGCTGATCACCACCCTGCGGGCCGCCGCCGCCACCGGCCCCGTCCCGGGCAGCGCCAACGTGCCGCTGGGCGACCTCGGCGGCCTGGCCCGGCTGATCGCCGTCCAGGTCCAGGGCGCGGTGACCGTCGAGGACCCGGACTCCCGGGTGCTCGCCCACTACGCCGAGAGCGCCGACCTCGACCCGATCCGGATCCTCACCATCTCCACCGGGCAGGTCCCCGAGGAGCGCCGCCGGGCGATGACCGAGGGCGGGTTCTTCAAGGAACTCTGGTCCACCGACCAGGTGCTGCACCGCCGCGCCGAGGGCGACGTCCCCGAACGGATGGCGGTGGCCGTCCAGGCCGGCGGCGAACGCCTCGGCTCGATCTGGGTGGCCGCCCTGTCCGGGCGCCGGCTCCAGGACAGCGCCGCCGAGGCCCTGCAGGTCGCCGCCCGGCTGGCCGCCGCCCACCTGCTGCACCACCGCTCCCGGCACCACGGCCGCAGCGAACTGCTCGCCGAGGCCGCCCGCTCGGTGCTGGACGGCCGCGGCTCCGGCGCCCTGCTCGCCCGGCACAGCGGCATGCCGGCCGACCGCCCCTGCGCCGTGCTGTCCGTCGGCACCGCCGGCCCGGTCGACGACGACCTGCGGGTCCGGCTGGAGCGGCTGGCCGGCTGGCACCCGGCCGGCCCGGGCCGCAGCTCCCTGGTGCTCCCCGCCGAGCACGGCGTGCTCGTCCTGCTGGCCGGCCTGGCGGCCGACCGGCCCACCGCCGAACTCCAGGTCGCCGACTTCGGCCGCCGCCTGGTCGCCGACCTCTCCGCCCGGCTGCGGACCCCGGTCCTGGCCGGCCTCGGCCCGGTCCAGGACCGGCTGGACCACGCCTCCCGCTCCCGCGAGTCCGCCGACCTGGCCCTGAGCGGGCTCCGGTTCGGCCGCACCGGCCCCGACTGCGCCACCGTCGACGAGGTCGCCGACGCGGTGGCCCTGCAGCACGTCCTGGAGACCCTGCGCGACCTGCCGCTGCCGGTCCGCACCTCGGTGTCCCGGCTGGTCGCCCACGCCGAACAGGGCGGCGACCGCGGCCTGCTGGACGCCCTGCACGCCTACCTCGACCACTCCCGCGAACTCGGCCGCGCCGCCGACTCCCTGGGCGTGGCCCGCACCACCTTCGCCAACCGCTTCCACAACAAGGTCCTGAAGGTCTCCGGCCTGGACGTCGACAACCCCGACGCCCGGCTGCTCGCCCACCTCCAGCTGCGACTGCTCGACCACCGGGACCCGGGCGCGTCCTGACACCGCATCGGACCGCCGGAACGGTGTCCGGACACCGCCGCGGCGCCGCCACCGCCCTCGCCCGCCGTCCCGCACCCTCCGGCCCGCCCGTCCCGTCGCCCCGCACCGAACACCCTCGAACACCCGCGCCCGGCCGTGCCCGCGCACCGCCACGCGCACCGAAACCCGGCGCGGCGGGCACAGACGCGACGCCCCTGGGAACCGCACGCTGGAACCACGGCCCGGAACCCACCACCGGGCCGGGACCCCTTCCTGCCGACACCGCGCGGAGCGTGCCCCATGACCGACCACCAGCCCCTGATCGGCCCCGAGCGCCGCGAACTCCTCCTCCGTGCCGCCGTCCGCGACGGCCTGCTCGACCCGGAGGAGACCCCGCTCGCCGCCTTCCTCGACCTGGACGCCGTCACCGGGACGGTGGCCGCGCTGCACGCCGCGTTCCCCGCCCGGCTCGACGTCCTGCACGCCTTCGCCGCCAAGGCCAACCCGCTCGGACCGGTGCTGCGCCGGCTGCGCGGCCTCGGCATGGGCTGCGAGGTCGCCAGCCCCGGCGAGTTCGCGCAGGCCCTGGCGGCCGGCTTCCCGCCCGACCGGATCGTGCTCGACTCCCCCGCCAAGACCCGCCGCGAACTCACCCTCGCGCTGGACCTCGGCGTCGCCGTCAACATCGACAACTGGCAGGAACTCGCCCGCGTCGACGACCTGCTGAACGGGCGTCCCACCGCCTCCCGGATCGGCGTCCGGGTCAACCCGCAGGTCGGCGGCGGCAGCATCGCGGCGATGAGCACCGCCACCGCCACCTCCAAGTTCGGCATCCCGCTCGCCGACCCCGGTACCGCCGACCGGCTGGTCGACGCCTTCCGCGCCCGCCCCTGGCTCACCTGGCTGCACTGCCACGTCGGCTCGCAGGGCGTCGACCTGTCCCTCATGGCGGCCGGCGTCGGCGCGACCGTCGCCCTCGCCGAACGGATCAACCGCGAACTCGGCCGCCGCCAGGTCGCCGGCATCGACCTCGGCGGCGGCCTGCCCGTCAACTTCGCCGACGACCGGATCACGCCCGGCTTCGACACCTACGTCGGCGAACTCCGCCGGCACGCCCCCGCCCTCTTCGACGGCGGCTACCGGCTGGTCACCGAGTTCGGCCGCTCCGTCCTGGCCAAGGCCGGCTTCACCGCCTCGTACATCGAGTACACCAAGCAGGCCGGCGGCCGGGCCGTCGCCGTCGGCCACGCCGGCGCGCAGGTCGCCGCCCGCACCGTGTTCATGCCCGACAGCTGGCCGCTGCGGATCAGCACCCACCACCCGAGCGGCGCCGCCAAGCACGGCGACCCCGTCCCTCAGGACATCGCCGGCCCCTGCTGCTTCGCGGGCGACCTGGTCGCCCGCAACCGACCGCTCCCCCTCCTCGACCCGGGTGACCTGGTCCTGCTCCTCGACACCGGCGCCTACTACTCCTCCCACCACTTCACCTACAACTCCCTCCCCGAACCCCCCGTCCTCGGCGCCCGCACCGACCCCGCCGGCACCGTCCACTTCGAGCTCCTCCGCCCCGCCCAGACCCTCGACGACCTGGTCGCCCGCACCACCGGCTGACCCCACGCACACGCGAACGGCCCTCCCCAGCGAACGCGGGGGAGGGCCGTCGGAGCACAGTCGGTCGGCGCTGCCGGGCGGCACGACCCAACGGGCGGACCGGCCGGTGATGGCGGCGGTCAGCATGTCGGCCGTCGACAGCGCACGGTGGCTGCCCCGGGAACCGGCCGCACCGCGGGCTTTCCCCATCGGGCTCTGCCCGCCTGGCCTGCTTCACCGCCTCCGGCAGTGCCGCATCGGCCGTGGCGACCTCGGTGGTCGTGCCGAACAGCCGTCGGGCCCCGGCCGAGCGGTCGTCGTCGGTGTCGATCACGGTTCGCGCCATGACCGTTCCTTCCGCGGGCGGCAACAGCAGGACGACATGAACCCGACTCCGCGACCGACACCGAAAACGGCCCCGTGCTCCGGGGAGCACGGGGCCGTCGGGCGACCTGGGGGTCAGAGCAGGCCGAGGGCCGGCATCAGGTAGTAGAAGGCGAAGACGGCGGCGACCGCGTACATCGGGACGGGGACGGTGCGGGCGCGGCCGGCGACGACGCGCAGGAGGCAGAAGGCGATGAAGCCGAAGCCGATGCCGTTGGTGATCGAGTAGGTGAACGGCATCATCACGATGGTGAGGAAGGCCGGCATCGCGATGGTGTAGTCGGCCCAGTCGATCTCCTTGACGGAGTTCGCCAGGATCAGGAAGCCGACGGTGACCAGGGCGGGGGTGGCGGCCTGGGCGGGGACCATGGTCGCCAGCGGGGTGAGGAAGAGCGCGACCAGGAAGAGCGCGCCGGTGACGATGGAGGCGAAGCCGGTGCGGGCGCCCTCGCCGACGCCGGCGGTGGACTCGACGAAGCAGGTGTTGGCGGAGGAGGAGGTCGCGCCGCCGGCCGCGGTGGCGATGCCGTCGATCATCAGGACCTTGTTGATGCCGGGCAGGTCGCCCTTCTCGTCGAGCAGGTGGGCCTCGTCGGCGACGCCGAGGATGGTGCCCATCGCGTCGAAGAAGCAGCTCATCAGCACGGTGAAGACGAACAGGATGCCGGTCAGCAGGCCGACCTTGGAGAAGCCGCCGAACAGGCTGACCTGGCCGACCAGGCCGAAGTCGGGGGTGGCGACGGGGTTGCCGGGCCAGGCCGGGACGGTGAGGCCCCAGTTCTCGGGGGCGAGGTCCGCGAAGTTCTGGATGATCACGGCGGCGACGGTCATCACGGCGATCGAGATGAGGATCGCGCCGGGGACCTTGCGCACGACCAGCGCCATGGTGAGCAGCAGGCCGAGGATGAAGATCAGGACGGGCCAGCCGTGCAGGTGGCCGCCGGCGCCGAGCTGCAGCGGGACGGTGGTGTGGGCGACGTCCGGGATGCGGGAGACGAAGCCGGAGTCGACCAGGCCGACCAGTGCGATGAACAGGCCGATGCCGATGGCGATGGCCTTGCGGAGCCCGAGCGGGACGGCGTTCATGACGCGCTCGCGCAGGCCGGTGGCGACCAGCAGCATGATCGCGAAGCCGGCCAGCACGACCATGCCCATGGCGTCGGGCCAGGTCATCTTGGGGGCGAGCTGGAGCGCCACGATGGTGTTGACGCCGAGGCCGGCGGCGAGGCCGATCGGGACGTTGCCGATGACGCCCATCAGCAGGGTGGTCAGACCGGCGGTGAGCGCGGTGGCGGTGACCAGTTGGGCGCTGCTGAGGTGGGCGCCGTTCATGTCGGTGGCCGAGGCCAGGATGATCGGGTTGAGCACCAGGATGTACGCCATCGTGAAGAACGTGGCGACACCACCGCGGATCTCGCGCGGCAGCGTGGAGCCGCGCTCGGAGATCCGGAAGAAGCGGTCCAGGGCGCCGGACGGGGGCTGCGGCGCGTTCTGGGAGGGCTCGGGCGACGCGCTGGTCGACTGGGCCTGAGACATTCGGGCGTCCTCGATCGGGTGAGGCAGAGGTGGGGGAGGTTTTCAGTATGGCGAGGCGCGTCGTGCACGCGCCATCTTCGCGCGTAGAGCGCGGCCCTTACGGTCACGGTCGATCACCTTCGGGCAACCGACCGCCGCTGCCGGCCCGCCGGGGGCGCCCCGTACCCTAGGCGCATGCCCAAGACCGCGCTGCGCTCCGCTCCCCCGCCGCTAGAGGCGAACGACGTCGCCATCGTCGGCACCGGCACGGTGCTGTGGTTCGTCGGCTTCGTGGTGCTGCTGCCGTTCCAGGGCACGCTGTCCGACCACGGCCACGGCAGCTGGCCGTGGATCTGCCTGTCCGGCGGCCTGCTCGGCCTGATCGGCCTGAAGTACTGCCGGGCCCGCCGGGACGCGATCCGACGCGCCCGGGCCGCCGAGGCGTCCGAGACCTCCGACGCGGTCCAGTAGCGCCCGGGGGCCGGCCACTCGTCCGGCCCGAATCCGACCGAGGTGCGACGCATCGCCCAAATCGCCCACCTAGAGTCGGTGCCATGACGCACCCAGCGGAAGGCACGACCCCGGCGGGCCCAGGCGCGCACCCCTCCGGCGCGGGCGGGGCGTACCAGCCCGGCCTGAGCGGCGCCGAGGTGGCGGAGCGGGTCGCCCGCGGGCAGGTCAACGACGTCCCGGTACGGTCCAGCCGGTCGGTGCGGGAGATCGTCCGCGCCAACGTGTTCACCCGGTTCAACGCGATCATCGGCGTGATGTTCGGCATCATCCTGGTCGTCGGCCCGATCCAGGACGGCCTGTTCGGCCTGGTCATCGTCGCCAACACGGCGATCGGCATCGTGCAGGAGATGCGCGCCAAGAAGACCCTGGACAGCCTGGCGCTGATCGGCGAGGCCCGCCCGCAGGTCCGCCGGGACGGCGCGGCCGTCCAGGTCGCCACCGGTGAGATCGTGCTGGACGACACGGTGCTGCTCGGCATCGGCGACAAGGTCGTGGTGGACGGGACGGTCACCGAGGCGGACGGCCTGGAGATCGACGAGTCGCTGCTGACCGGCGAGCCGGACCCGGTGCTCAAGCACCCGGGCGACCACGTGATGTCGGGCTCGTTCGTGGTGGCCGGCGCGGGCGCGTTCACCGCGACCAAGGTCGGCCGGGAGGCGTACGCCGCCAAGCTCGCCGAGGAGGCCAGCCGGTTCACCCTGGTCAAGTCGGAGCTGCGCAGCGGCATCGACCAGATCCTGCGGATCATCACCTACCTGCTGATCCCGACCGCGCTGGGCCTGATCGTCAGCCAGCTCGCGGTGCAGCGCAACGACTGGAAGGAGGCCGTCCGGCGGATGGTCGCCGGGATCGTGCCGATGGTCCCGGAGGGCCTGGTGCTGCTGACCTCGGTGGCCTTCGCGATCGGCGTGATCCGGCTTGGCCGCCGGCAGTGCCTGGTGCAGGAGCTGCCCGCGATCGAGGGCCTGGCCCGGGTCGACACGGTCTGCCTGGACAAGACCGGCACCCTCACCGAGGGCGGCATGGACCTGGTCGACCTGCGCCCGCTGACCGGCGGGGACGGTGCCAAGGCCCGGCTCGCGGAGGCGCTCGGCGCGATCGGCGCGGCCGACACCCGTCCGAACCCCAGCATGCAGGCCGTCATCGACGCGTACGGGCCGCCGGAGGAGGGCCGCTGGCGGGTGCTGGAGGCGATCCCGTTCTCCTCGGCGCGCAAGTGGAGCGGCGTGCAGCTGCTGGAGCCCGGCGGCGGCGAGGGAAGCTGGCTGCTCGGCGCCCCGGACGTGCTGCTGCCCGCCGGGCACCCGGCGCTGGCCGAGGTCGACGAGCTGGGCGCGAAGGGCCTGCGGGTGCTGCTGCTGGGCCGCAGCCCGCTGCCGCTGGACGACCCCGACCCGGCGGCCGGGCTGGAGCCGCTCGCCCTGCTGGTGCTGCAGCAGCGGCTGCGCGAGGACGCGGCGGACACCCTGCGCTACTTCCGCTCCCAGCACGTCCGGGCGAAGGTGATCTCCGGCGACAGCGCGGTGTCGGTCGGCGCGGTCGCCGCCCACCTGGGCCTGCCCGGTGCGGAGACCGCGACCGACGCCCGCACGCTGCCCACCGACCCGGAGCAGCTCGCCGAGGCCGCCGACCGCACCGCCGTGTTCGGCCGGGTCACCCCGCAGCAGAAGCGCGCCCTGGTGGGGGCGTTGCAGTCCCGGGGCCACACGGTGGCGATGACCGGTGACGGCGTGAACGACGTGCTGGCGCTGAAGGACGCGGACATCGGCGTGGCGATGGGCACCGGCTCGGACGCGACCCGGGCGGTCGCGCAGATCGTGCTGCTGGACGACCGGTTCGCCACCCTGCCGTCGGTGGTCGCCGAGGGCCGCCGGGTGATCGGCAACATCGAGCGGGTGGCCGGGCTGTTCCTGGTGAAGACCGTGTACTCGGTGCTGCTGGCGCTGCTGGTGGTGTTCACCCAGGTCCCGTACCCGTTCCTGCCGCGGCACTCGACGGTGCTGTCCTCGCTGACCATCGGCATCCCGGCGTTCTTCCTGGCGCTGGCGCCGAACAACGAGCGGGCCCGCACCGGGTTCGTGCGGCGGGTGCTGCGGCTGGCCGTGCCGGGCGGGATCATCTGCGGCACCGCGACGTTCGTCGCCTACGCGCTGGCCCGCAGCGACAGCGGGACGGCGCTGAAGGCGGACACCTCGGTCGCCACCCTGACGCTGTTCATCGTGGCGATCTGGGTGCTGGCGATCGTCGCCCGCCCGTACACCTGGTGGCGGCTGCTGCTGATCGGCGCCATGTCCGGCGCGTTCGCGCTGGTGCTGGTGGTGCCGTGGCTGTCGGACTTCTTCCAGCTCCAGCTGGTCGGCTGGCGCGACCCGCTGACCGGCGTGGCGATCGCCGCGATCGCGGGGTGCCTGCTGGAGGTCACCTCGCGGGTGTTCGTCGAGAAGAAGGAGCCCGAGGCGGCGTAGGCCCTCCCGTCCGGCTCCCGCCGGACGGGAGGGCCCGCACCACGCTCCCCGCGGGCGTCACTCGTAGTCGCGCGCCGCCAGCAGCTCGTAGGCCCGGTCGGGTTCGGTGAGGGCGGCGAGGATCTCGAACCGGCGGTGCCACTGCTGGACCGACCAGGCGAGGCCGGCCGCCAGGCCCTCGGGGGTGGCGGCGTGCAGCAGGCCGGGGACGGGCGGCACCTCGAACTCGTCGTCCTCGTCGGCCTCGTCCGCGTCGTCGGGGTCGTAGGGCAGTTCGGGCGCGGTGGCGGCGGGGTCCCAGCGCCAGTCCACCCGGGCGTCCTCGCCGTCGGGGCCGACGACCAGCAGCTCCTCGTGCTCCTCGTAGACGGCGGGGCAGCCGGGGAGCAGTTCGCGGACCACGGCGGGGGTGCGGTGCAGGGTGCCCTCGGACAGCACCCGGCCGCCGGCCACCTCGCTGGCGAGCGAGACGTGCAGCCGCTCGGCCAGCGCGGGGGCGAGCGCCGGGTGGACCGGCAGCACCGGGTGGTCGTGCAGCAGCTCGACCAGGTCGGGGGCGTCGGCGACGACCGCGGCGGTGGCGTCGACGATCACCGTGGCGTCGTCCCGGCGGCCGGTGCTGCCGTCCAGCGGGGCCAGCGCCCGCACCACGTCCAGGGGCTCCACCCGCTCCACCGGCAGGGCGGCCAACGCGCTGTAGATGCCGTGCAGTTGACGGTGGGTCACGACGGAGAGCGGGTCGGTGAGGCGGTCGATCAGCTCCTCGGGGCCGTGCGGCTCGGCGAGCAGCGCGGCCAGCGTGGTGCGGACGCCGAGCGCGTGCAGGAACTGCGGGTCCAGGGTCGTCCGGGCCTCGTCGTACAGTCCGCGCAGCAGCGGGTCGGCGCCGGCCGCGCGCAGGCCGGCGGGCTCCCGGCCGTCCAGCACCGGGTGGTCGCGCAGCCACCAGGCGGTGTACGGCGGCAGGTCGGTGTAGGTGCCGTCGGGCAGCAGGGTGCGGACGGGCGTCACCACGGCGTCCCGGTACGGGGGGCGGGCGAGCAGCGCGAGGGCCTCCGGCCAGGCGTCGTCGGCGACCAGGTCGAGGTCGCGGACGGCCAGCAGTTCGGCGGCCACCGGCGGGACGCCCAGCTCGGCCGCATCGTCGGCGTGCAGGGACTCCAGTGCGTCCTCGCACCAGTCGGCGAGGCCGTCGGGGGCCTCGTCGATCAGGCCGGTGGGGGTGCCGCCGGCCGCGCGGTCGGCGGGGGCGGTGGGGTCGAGGCGCTCCAGGTCGTCGGGGTCGAGCACCACGTCCTCGGCGCGGACCAGCGTGAACGCGGTGAGCGCGCCGGCCGCGGCCAGCACCTCGGGGCCCCAGCGCTCCAGCAGGTCGTCGTCCACGAAGGCGACCTCGTCCTCGCCGGCCAGGTGTGCCAGCGGGCTGTCGGGGAGCAGCAGTTCGCCGGCCCGGGCGAGTTCGCCCTCGTCGTCGGGCAGCGCCAGCCGGGCCAGCCACGGGTGCTCGCCGGGGGCGGGGGCGGCCGCCTTCACCAGCGACAGGACGGCGTCCGCGAGGTCCACCGCGGCGTCGTAGTCGTCCTCGCCGAGCTCCAGCGAGCGGGCGACGGCGGCGCGCAGTTCGGGGGTCTCCAGCAGGCCGGCGGGGGTGGCGGTGGCGGCGCCGAGCCGGCCCAGCAGCGGGTGGGCGGCGTCGGGGTGGGCCAGCCGCAGGTCGAGCAGGTCGAGGGCCTCGGCCAGCGACTCGGGGTAGCCCTCGAAGCCGGCCCAGTCGGCGGGGTCGGACGGCAGCAGGACCCGGCGCGGGCCGGTCACCGTGCGGCCGTCGGCGAGCGGCACGGGCAGCGCGCCGAGCGCCTCCGGGTCGGCGCCCTCCAGGGCCGCGTACAGGCTGCGCCACCAGGCGGGTTCGCGTTCCAGGCCGCCCAGCTGGTCGACCACCTCGGCCAGCGGGACGCGGCGCACCCGCAGGGTGCGCAGTTCGGTGCGGCGCTCCAGGCCGGCCGGCAGCAGGCCGGGGAAGATCGGGGCGAGCGCCTCCACCACCGAGTGGTCGGCGCCCTCCAGCAGCACCGCGTCGCGCGGCCGCAGCGCCGGGGTGCCCTCCTCGGTGCCGCGCGGGTGCGGCAGGAACGGGGTGCCGGGCAGCCGGTCCAGGATCGCGGTGCGCAGCGCGTTGTCGAGCGCGCTGCCGCCGAGCGGGGACGGCACCAGGTCCAGCGAGTGGACGTCGGCGCCGCGGGTGCGGAGCAGGTCCGCGTACGCGTCGGCGGCGCGCTCGACCAGGAAGTCGGTGAGCGGGCCGGGTGCCACGTGGCGGCGGGTCGGGTCCAGCGGGAACGAGGCGATCAGCAGCGCGGGCACTCCGAGCGGTTCCTCGCTGGGCGTCGGCGCGTGCACCACGGCGGCGGTGCCGGGCCGCTGCGGGCGGCCCTGCGCGTCCACCGGCACGGCCCAGGTCAGCGTCCACTGCGGGCGGGCCCGCTCCTCGGTGGTGCGGTCGGCGAGCAGTTCGGCGGCGGCCGTCCCGGAGGCGCCGACGGTCTGCCAGGTGGTGCTGCGCGTCCCGTCGGTGACGGTGACGGTGGGCAGCTGCTCGGGCCGCGGCGGGTTCGCGGTGCGGGTCAGGGTGCGCACGTCGTCGGCGGTCTCCACCACCACCTCGGCCAGGCCGGGCAGGGTCAGCAGCAGCGCGTCGTCGATCGCGGCGAGCAGACGGCCCGTCAGGTCCTCGGCGGCGCGGTCGCGCAGCGGCAGCACCACCACCGTGTCGTAGCCCCCCGGGGCCCGCCCCTCCGCCGGGAAGGGCAGCCGCAGCAGCGGCACGTGGCCCTCACGGCGCGTCAGTTCCTCGGCCAGTTCGGGGCGTTCGGCGACCAGTGCGCGCGCGTCGGTGAGCGACCAGCGGACCCCGCCGGGGTGGCTCAGCACGGCCGGCTCGTCGCTGACGGCCAGCACCGCGGAGAACCCGACGCCGAACCGGCCGACCACCGCCTGCTCGTCCCCGCGCTTCGCGGACGCCCGCAGCGTGGACAGCGACTCCACGGCCTCCGCGTCCAGCGGCGCGCCGGTGTTGGCGGCCGCCAGCACTCCGTCCCGCAGGGTCAGCCGGAGGCGGCCGGTCACTCCCGCGCGGGCGGCCGCGTCGGCGGCGTTCTGCGCGAGTTCGACGATCAGCCGGTCCCGGTACCCGCCGAGCGCGAGCTCCTCCTCGGCGTTCGCGTCCTCCCGGAAGCGCGCGGGCGCGGCCGCCCACGCCTCCAGGACCGTCCGCCGCAGCCGGGCCGTGTCGAAGACGTCCGGGCCCTCGGGGGACGCCGCGCTGCCGATGATCCGAGACTCCACGTGCCGAGCCGCCCTTCGCGTGGTCTGCGTACGAGTCGGCATTCTGCCAGGGGCTTCGGAAGCAGGAGGCGCACCGACCGGGGCGCGGGGAGCTGCGCGGGCGATGACCGCACGTCAGCGAGGTCGCGATCGCCGGCAAGTCGTCGCCCTGCGTCGCGACCTCGCGGTCGGCGCCTCCGGCTCCGCGCAGCTCCCCGCGCCCCCGGTTCGCGCTCGTCCGCCCGCTACGAGTGACCGAGCTCCTCCGCCGGGGCGTCCGGCTCGACCGAGCCGGAGGTGCGGTCGGGGTGGATGTGGAGCGGTTCGACGACGGTCTCGTCGAGGATCAGCTCGGACGGGACCGGCGGGGCCGGGAGGACCGCGGCCTCGGAGTGCGCGCCGCAGCCGTACGCGAGGGAGACGACCTGGCCGTCCGCGGGGCCGAACTCGTTGCCGCAGACGCCGAACGCCTGCCCGAGCGAGCCGCCGATCGGGATCAGGAAGCCGCAGGTGTTGCACGAGGCGGGGGCCGACTGCGCCATCGGCGTCTGCGGGCCGTACGCGGTCTCCCAGCGTTCGGCGGCCTGGTGCAGGCCGATCCGGGAGAGCACGCGGGGGCGGCCGAGTCCCAGTTCGTCGGCGACGGCGCCGATCTCGGCGCGGGCCGGCGGCGGCTGGATGCCGGGTTCGGCGATCACCAGGTCCTCGTCGGCGGCCTCGGCCAGCACCGAGTTGGGGGCGGGCTCGTCCTCGCCGCTCCAGCCGGGCTCCAGGCGGAGGTCGTCGGCGCCGGTGGGCAGCAGGTCGCCGGGGCCGAGGTCGCCGGGCAGCAGGCGCTCGCTCCACGGCACCCACTGCGGGGCGAGGACGGCGTCGGGGCCGGGCAGCAGCGCGACCTCGTCGAGGGTGACGTTCTTGGCGCGCGGGGCGCGGGCGACGGTCACGGCCCAGTGCCAGCCCCGGTAGGCGGGGTCGAGGCACTCGAAGGTGTGGGTGACCAGGCGCTCGGCGTCCGCGTTGGCCTTCACGTGGGCGCCGACGACGGACTCTCCGACGCTCTCCACGACTGCCTGGCGGGCGAGATCGACGGCCTCGGCACAGAGCCGGTCAGGGGTACGGCTTCGCATCGCAGCACTCACGGCGTCGGTTCTCTCCCAGTCCTGTCATCCTGCGGTCTGTCCCGAGACGGCCCCCGCTGGGCGGGCTCGCACCGGTTGCCGCTGCCACGTCACCAGAGCAACCCCCGCGGACGCGGGACCGATCCATTCTGCTCGACCGGGGACCGCTCCGTGGCCGGGCCGCGCCGCCCCCGGTCCGCCACCCCCTTGCGCAGGCCGGGCAGGCGCGTAGTGCAGGCTACCCGCCGGTCGGCGGTGGAGCACAGTCCGGGGCCGCGGGCGGGGGCGCGCCGTGCCGCGGGCAATCACTCGTACGGCGTGTGTTTGTCGGGCAGGATGGGCTTGTGGCGGAGGAGAACCCGCCGCAGCACGGACTGCGCCCCGGGCAGGACGAGAGCCGGCCCGAGCCGTCAGCCGCGCCGCGGCAGCATCCCGCGGCCCCCGGCGAGCCGGAGGCGGATGAGCCGCGTCCGACGGCCGGTCAGGACGGCGCGGCGGCGCCGACGGTGAAGCCGCGCGGGGTGTGGGCGCGGGGCGCGTCGGCGGCGGGGGTGCGCACGGGGCGGGTGGTGCACGGCACGGGCCGGCGGATCCGGCGGGCGACGTCGGCGGAGGGCGCGGGCGAGTCGGGCCTGGCGAAGCTGATCGAGCTGCACGCGCTGAACTCGTTCGGCGACATGCTGATCACGGTGGCGCTGGCGTCGACCATCTTCTTCTCGGTGCCGACGGGCGAGGCCCGCGGCCGGGTGGCGCTCTACCTGGTGATCACGATGGCGCCGTTCGCGGTGCTGGCCCCGGTGATCGGGCCGCTGCTGGACCGGCTGCCGAACGGCCGGCGCTCGGCGGTGGCGATGGCGATGCTGGCCCGGGCGGTGCTGGCGTGGGTGATGGCGGGTCTGGTGCCGGGCGGCGGGCTGGCGTTGTACCCGGCGGCGCTGGGCGTGCTGGTGTCCTCGAAGGCGTACGGGGTGGTGCGCAGCGTGGTGGTGCCGCGGCTGCTGCCCTCCCAGTTGTCGCTGGTGAAGGCGAACTCGCGGGTGACGCTGGCGGGCCTGGTGGCGACGCTGGTGGCGGGCGGGGTGGGCGGGCTGCTGCACCTGCTGGGGCCGGCCTGGCCGCTGCGCGGGGCGTTCGTGGTGTTCGTCATCGGCACCCTGATGGCCTTTCACCTGCCGCACCAGGTGGACTCGGCGAAGGGCGAGCAGCGGGCGGAGCTGCACGCGGAGCCGTCCGAGCCGCGGCCGAAGGGGGTGCTGCGGGCGGTCGGGCCGTCGGTGGTGATGGCGCTGCGCGGGGTGGCGGCGCTGCGCTGGCTGGTCGGGTTCCTGGTGATGTTCCTGGCGTTCCTGATCCGCCAGCACCCGCCGGG
This sequence comes from Kitasatospora sp. NPDC059646, assembly GCF_042734615.1. NCBI lineage: Bacteria > Bacillati > Actinomycetota > Actinomycetes > Kitasatosporales > Streptomycetaceae > Kitasatospora > Kitasatospora sp. NPDC059646. The sequence continues at coordinate 51,113 of NZ_JBHWDS010000018.1, read as the reverse complement.
CGGCCTGCCGGAGACGGTGGCGCTGGGCGTGGTCGCGGCGGCGGCGGGCCTGGGCAACGCGCTGGGCTCGGTGCTGGGTTCGTGGCTGCGCACCCGCGGCTCGGAGGTGACGGTCACGGTGATGCTGCTGCTGGCGACGCTGGCGGCGGCCGCGGCGGCGCTCTGGTACGGCATCGTGACGGTGACGGTGGTGGCGGCGACGGCGGGCATGGCGGCGTCGCTGGCGAAGCTGGCGCTGGACGCGCTGATCCAGCGGGACGTGCCGGAGGCGGTGCGCACCTCGGCGTTCGCCCGGTCCGAGACGGCGCTCCAGCTGAGCTGGGTGGTGGGCGGCGTGGTGGGCATCTCGCTGCCGCTGAACGCGGTGCTCGGGCTGTGGGTGGCGGCGGGGGTGACGGCGCTGATGCTGCTGTGGACGTTCCGGTCGCTGCTGCGGATCGGGCCGCGCCGGTCGGCGGCGCGCCCGCGCGTGGCGTAACCTCGCGCGACTCGGGCACCCCGGCGTCGTGTGATCACGGAAGGCGAGTAGCCTCTTGCCCATGAGCCTCAGCACCCCCGTCACCGCCGGACTCGCCGCCGCCGTCGTCGTCGGCGCCGGACTTGCCGGTTTCGGCATCTACACGGCCGTGGACAACGGCAAGCCCGCCAAGAACGAGGCCACGCTGGTCGTCGGGACCTCGACGGTCCGCGCCGAGCCGGCCTGCTTCAACGGCGGCAAGGCGATCTCCGACGCGGACCTCACCAAGTGCGCCCAGCAGGCGGCGAAGGACTCCGAGGCGAAGAAGCTCACCAGCCTCGACGTGCGCGCCAGCGACCGGGTCGGCGTGGGTGTGCCGAAGGACCTGGCGGACAAGGGCTGGTACGCCTTCACCGGCTCCGGCCAGAACCGCATGCCGATCATGCAGGGCGCCACCGGGCTGACCTACTCCGGCTCGGTCTCCGCCACCACCCTGATGACCAGCGACGACCGGACGATGGTGACGGTCGCCGCGGTCGACCAGCAGACCAACGAGTACTACGCGGTCTGGTTCTTCAACCTGAACAACCAGAAGAGCTGACCTTCCGGTCGATGACCGCTGAGCGCCGCCCCGAGCAGTCCGGCCCCGCCGCCGGGCTGCTCGTCGTCGTGGCCGTGCAGGCGGAGGCCGAGGCGGTCCGCCGGGGGCTCGGCGAGGACGCCCGGGTCGAGGTGCTGGCGGCGGGCGTCGGCCCGGCCGCCGCGGCGGCCGGCACGGCGGTGGCGCTGTCCCGCGGCGGGTTCCGGCTGGTGCTGTCGGCGGGCATCGCGGGCGGTTTCGCGCCCGCCGCGCCGATCGGGTCGCTGGTGGTCGCGGACGCCCTGGTGGCGGCCGATCTGGGTGCGGAGACCCCGGACGGCTTCGCGGACGTCACCGAGCTGGGCTTCGGCACGGCGCGGTACCCGGTGCCGGACGAGGTGGCGAAGCTGGTCGCGGGGGCGACCGGCGGGGCGCTCGGCGAGGTGCTGACGGTCTCCACGGCGACGGGTTCGGCGCGCCGCGCCGGGCAGCTGAGGGAGCGTCACCCGCGGGCGCTGGCCGAGGCGATGGAGGGGTTCGGGGTGGCCGAGGCGGCCGCCCGTTTCGGGCTCGCGGCGGGGGAGCTGCGGGCCGTGTCCAACGCCGTCGGGCCGCGCGACCGCGCGGCGTGGCGGATCGGCGAGGCGCTGGCGGCCCTGGAGCGGGCCTTCGCGGCGCTGCCGGTGTCCCGTCTGCTCCAGGAGGTCCGTCCATGGCCGAGCCGCTGAGTGTCGCCTACTCGCCCTGCCCGAACGACACGTTCGTCTTCCACGCCTGGGCGCACGGCCTGGTCGCGGGTGCGGACGCGCCCGAGGTCCGGTTCGCGGACATCGACATCACCAACGGGCTGGCCGAGCGCGGCGAACTGGACGTCCTGAAGATCTCCTACGGCCAACTGCCGTGGGTGCTGGACGAGTACGCGCTGCTGCCGTGCGGCGGGGCGCTGGGCCGGGGCTGCGGGCCGCTGGTGCTGACCGCCGCGCCGACCGACGCGGCCGGGCTGGCCGGGCGCCGGGTGGCCGTGCCCAGCGAGCGTTCCACCGCGTACCTGCTGTTCCGGCTGTGGGCGGCGGAGGCGGTGCCGGGCGGGTTCGGCGAGATCGTGGTGCTGCCGTTCCACGAGATCATGCCGGCCGTCCGGGACGGCCGGGTGGACGCCGGCCTGGTGATCCACGAGGCCCGGTTCACCTACCAGCAGTACGGGCTGCACTGCCTGGCCGACATGGGCGAGGCGTGGGAGGCGGCGACCGGGCTGCCGATCCCGCTGGGCGCCATCGTGGCCCGGCGCTCGCTGGGCGCCGAGCGGCTGCGCGAACTCGCCGACACGGTGCGCGCCTCGGTGCGGCAGGCCTGGGCGGACCCGGCGGCCTCCCGGGAGTACGTGCTGGCGCACGCCCAGGAGATGGACCCGGCCGTCGCCGAGCAGCACATCGGGCTGTACGTCAACGAGTTCACCGCCGACCTCGGCGAGGACGGCTACGCGGCGGTGCGCGGCCTGCTCACCCGGGCCGCCGAGCAGGGACTCGTCCCCGCCGTCGACCCGGGCGCGCTGGCCTTCCCCTGAGCAGTGTCAGACGTCGAACTGGTCGGCGATCGCGCGCAGCACCATGGCGATCTTCTGGCCCTCCGGCTTGCTGGGGTAGCGGCCGCGCTGCAGGCCGGGCAGGACGCTGTCCAGCTTGGTGATCAGGTCCTGCACGATCGGGGCCATGTCGTCGGCGCTCTTGCGCTGGTTCGCCGCCACCGACGGCAGCGCGTCCAGCAGCGTCACGCTCATCGCCTGGTCGCCGCGGTGGCCCGCGGCGATGCCGAACTCGACGCGCTGCCCGGGCCTCAGCGTGGTGACGCCCGCGGGCAGCGCCTTGGTGTGGACGAAGACCTCGCCCCCGTCGTCGCGCGACAGGAAGCCGTAGCCCTTCGTCTCGTTGAACCACTTGACCTGGCCGGTGGGCATCTCGAAAAGTCCTCGGTGTCGGGTGCGAGCGACCCCGTCGGGTCGCGGATGGATGTGCGGCTCGGCCGCCGGGAACGGGCGGCCGGTGCCACTCAGTGGGGCAATGATCCCTCAGCGTGCGCCGGAACGGCGACGGGATTCCGGGCCGGGGTGTGGCCGTGCCTCGCGCCTGCAGCGCCCTCCATCGGCCCACACCTCCCGTCGGCTCGGGGCGGGCATCTCGTGGACCAGCCGCTGGTCCGCCCGCGCGATGGCTGCATACCCGGGGTCGGCGCGGGTCGAAACTCTTTGCGCGCACCGAGTTGCGCGCAGTGACGCCGGGCCGGTCAGGAGGGGTCGGAGAGGTGCCCGCCGAGCCAGCCGAGGGAGGCCGGGAGCATCCGCGACCAGGTGTTGAAGTTGTGCCCGCCGGTGTCGAGGGTGATCGCGGAGACGGTGGTGGCGGTGCCCTTGGCGGCGGCCCGGAACCGCTCGGTCTCGGCGAAGTAGTCGCCGTCGCCCTCCCGGCTGCCGCCGACCAGCAGTGCGGTGCCCGGCGCCGGCAGGTGCCCGAGGCGCCAGGTCAGGTCGGCCTCGTCGCGGCGCTGCTGGTCGCCGCCGAACAGGTCGCCGGTGGTCGGGTCCTCGGCGGCCTTGTAGTAGCCGGACAGCGACACCGCGGCGGAGAACACGTCCGGGTGACGCATCGCCAGCTTGAGCGCGCAGTACCCGCCGGTGGAGTTGCCGATCACGCCGAGGCTGCCCGGCCCGGAGGCGATCCGGTACGAGGAGCGCAGCGCGGCCGGCACGTCGGCGCTGAAGTAGCGGTCGGACTGCGGGCCGCCCGGCACGTCCTCGCACTCGGTGTCGCGGGGCATCGCCGGCGACGGGCGCATCAGCACCAGGACGGTCGGCTTCGCCTTGCCCTCGGTGGTGAGCTTCAGCTGCACCGCCGGGTAGTTCAGCTTGGTGATCAGGTTCTTGGCGTCGCCGGGGAAGCCGGTGATGACGATCGCCGCCGGGAAGTGCTTGTCCTGGAAGCCGGGCTGGAAGTACTGCGGCGGCAGGTAGACGTAGCCCTCGGTGGACAGGCCGGTGGCCGCGCCGGGCAGCCGGACCTTCTCCAGCCGGCCGACCTGGCCCGGATCGCGGCCCATCGCGCCGGTGTCCCGGACGTTCTCCGCGCTGATCCGCTCCACGCCCTTGGTGCGGCCGAGCATCTGGTTCTGGACGGTCACCGGGCCGTCGTCGTTGGTGCCCAGCAGGTCGGCCCAACTGCTGTAGAACGCGAAGTAGTTGTTGGCCAGCAGGCCCAGCGTGCACATCACCGCGAGCTGGGTGCCGACGATGGTGCCCAGCCGGCCGAGCACCGCGCGCCAGCTCTGCCGGGCCAGCCGGGGCCACAGCCAGACCGTGCCGGCCACCATCAGCGCCGAGACCAGTGCCGACAGTGCCAGCACCTTGTGACTGGTCAGACCCATGCCGCCGCGCGCCCTCGTTCCCTGCCGATTTTCCCCGAAGGATCAGCATGCCTGAGAGCTTCCTGGGAATCCTGAGCGTTCAGGTGGAATGCGCGTGCCCGTGCCCCCGCCGATCGGCGGGGACACACGTGGGAAACTGGCACAAAGCCCGCGCGAAGGAGTGCAGCAGTGACTGGTCGGTCCCGCGATCTCGGTGAGAACCTCGTCCGCGTCGGCGGCGTGGTGTTCGTCCTCGGCACCCTCGCCACCGTCGCCACCGTCGTGCCGTACCTGCTCGACCTGCCGCGGCTGCCGTCGATCGCGTGGGGGCTGTCCATGATGATGCCGCTCGGGCTGCTGGTGGCCCTGATCGGCCTGTTCGCCACCGCCCGCGCCGAGTCCCGCCGCCGGCGCGCCGCCCGGGAGGCCGCGGCCGCCTCCTGACCGCGCGTCAGTTCAGGTGCGCGGTCAGCCAGCCGGGGAACTCGGTGAGGTCGCGCAGCACCGCGTCCGCGCCCGCCGCGGCCAGTTCGGCGGCGCTGTACGGGCCGGTGGCCACGCCCACCGCGACGGCCCCGGCGGCCCGCGCGCCCCGGATGTCGCCCAGGTGGTCACCGACGTACACGTGCGCACCGTGCTCGCGCAGCGCGTCGCCCTTGGTCTCCGCCCACAGGTCGCCGACCAGCGCGTCCACCTCCAGCCCGAGGGCGTCCAGGTGCCGGCGGGCGTTCGGCTCCCACTTGCCGGTGATCACCAGCACCCGGCCGCCGACCGCCCGCACCGCCGCGACCGCCGCCAGCGCTCCGGGCAGCTCCAGCGACCCGGAGACCGCGTGCTCCGCGTACAGCTCCCGGTACCGGTCGGCGACCGCTTCCACCCGGTCCGCCGGGAACCAGTGGGCCAGTTCGTGCACCAGCGGCGGCCCCAGCCGGCTGACCGCCAGCTCGGAGTCGATGAACGTCCCGGTCTCGGCGGCCAGCACGTCGTAGGTGGTCCTGATGCCCGGACGGGTGTCGAGCAGCGTCATGTCGAGGTCGAAGCCGACGGTGAGAGCCATGCCGCCAGCCTAAGTCAGGGCGGATTCGCCCCGAAAAGCCGGACGAAGGCCCGCAGGACGGACATACTGCTGGAGTCCGACCGTGCCACCGGAGCCGCCGGAGGTCCCAGGTGCCGCCCCCGCTCTCGCGCCGTGCCGCCCTCGCCGGGCTCGGCGCCGCCCTGCTCGCCGGCTGCGGCCCGCACGAACTGCCCGCCGCCCCGCCGCTGCCCGGAACGGCCGGCGGCTCCCCGCCGCCCCCGCCCAGCCCCGGTCCCAGCCCCAGCCCGACGCCCGGCGTCACCGTCGACGGCGCGGACGGGCCGGTGGCCGTCCCCGGCGGGGCGACCCGGGTGATCACCCTGGACACCGCCGAACTGGACTCCGCGATCACCCTCGGCATCCCGCCGGTCGGCGCCGCCAAGGCCCCCCTCGACGCGGGACTGCCCGACTACTGGCCGGCCTCCTGGCTGGCCCGGATCGCCGTGGTCGGCGACATCGGCGCCCCGCCCGACCCGGTGGCGGTCACCAGCCTCCGCCCGCAGCTGCTGCTCTCCAACCGGACCCGCGACGCCGCCCACCTGACCACCCTGCGCGGCCTCGCGCCGACCGTGCTCACCCAGACCACCGGCGCCCCCTGGAAGGAGAACTTCCACCTGCACGCCGAGGCCCTGGACCGCCGCGAACAGGCGGCCGCCGTGGTCGCCGCCTACGCCCGCCACCTCGACCAGTCCGGCCGGGCGCTCGCCGCCGCCGGCCTCACCGGGCAGCACGTCAGCCTGGTCCGGTTCGTCGAGGGCTCCCCCACCGTCCGCCTGTACGCCCGGCAGAACTTCCCCGGCAGCGTCCTCGCCGACCTCGGCCTGCCCCGGCCCGACCCGCAGAACACCGACCAGTTCGCCGTCGAGACCGCCCCCGACCAGCTCGCCCACGCCGACGGCGACGTGCTGTTCTACTCCGGCTACGGCGACCCCGACCGCAACGGCCTCAACGCCGCCCTCGCCTCCCCCGCGTGGCGCGCCCTCGGCGCGGTCCGCGCCCACCGGGCCTTCCCCGTCGACGACCGCCTCTGGTACCAGGGCATCGGCTACACCGGCGCGCACTTCCTGATCGCCGACCTGCTGCACCTGCTCGGCGCGGGCTGATCCCGCTCGGCTACGACCTGCGGCGGCGCAGCGTCACCACCAGCACGAACAGCGCCGTCAGGACCGCCGCGACGCGCAGCACGCCGGGCGCGGCCGCCCAGGTGGCGTGGCCCGCGTCGGTGCCCGGGGCCAGCGCCGCGCCCCAGCGGCCCTTCTCCCGGCCCCAGTTCCACAGCGTCAGACCGGACACCGTGAGCAGCGGGATGCCCAGCACGGCGAACTTCTTCATCAGGTCGGACAGCCCGCTCGACAGGTACGCCAGGCCCCAGCCGAGCAGCATCACCAGCAGGTTGCCGACCACCGCGCCGCCGACCAGCAGCAGCGCGCCGAGCAGCAGCAGCGGCGCGGGCCGGCGCGACCCGCCCGCCGGGGCCGCCGGCGGGGGCTCCGACACGGCCTCGGGGGCCGGCTGCGGCTTGCCGAACAGCAGGCGCAGGAGCCGGGTGCCCGGGCCCGGGCGCGGCTCGGCCGGGGGTGCCGGCTCGGGGGCGGCCCCGGGGTCCGGCTCCGGTTCGGGGGCGGCCTCCGGCTGCGGCTCCGGCTCCTCCGCCGGCAGGTCGAAGTACACCTCGGTCCAGCCGGGGAACACCGAGGTGACGTCGGCCCGGCCGCGGCCCTCCGCCCACCGCGCGGCCCGGTCCACCTCGTCCGGGGACGGCCCGGGCGGCAGCAGGTCGACCGGCGGCAGGCGCGGCTTGTCGAACCCGACCGGCGGCGCCGCCGGCGGCGGCGGAACGGCCGGGACCGGCGGCGAATCCGCCGCCTGCGCGGGCACGTACACGCTCTCCCCGCTGTCCGCGCCGTCCGCCGACCCGTCCTCGCGCCACCACGAGCCGCCCGCCATCGCCCCGCCACCCGCCCTCACGTCGCACATCCCGCCGCACCGAGACGGTACCCACCCGCACCCGCCCCAAGCGAGCCCCGTCCGGGCCGTCCCCGACGCCCCGCCGGACCCGAAAGGCCGCCGGATTCGCCGGGAGTTCTTCCGCCGTTCTGGGCCTCGGCCGGGCCGTTGACTAACCTGGAGCGGATGACCGCACCGCAGAGCGCGCCGCGCGCCCCCCGCACAGGCGCCCCCCGGACGCTGGCCGAGGAACTCCGCGGCCGGGAGGACGAGGCTGTCGCCGCGCTGCTCCGGGCCCGCCCCGACCTGCTGAACCCGGTGCCCACCGACCTCACCCAGCTGTCCGCCCGGCTCTCCAGCCGGGCGTCCGTGCTGCGTGCCCTGGAACGGCTCGACCGGTTCACGCTGCAGACCGCCGAGGCGCTGGCCGCCGCCCCCGAGGGCGCGTCCGACACCGTGGTCCGCAACCTGCTGGCCGGCCCCGCCCGGGTCAAGCCGCACCCCGGCGCCGACCCGGTCGACCGGGCCGCCGTCACCGCCGCGCTCCCCGCGGCGCTCGCCCGGCTGCGCGAACGGGCCCTGGTCTGGGGTCCGGACTCGGCGCTGCGCCTGGTCCTCGCCGTCCGCGAGGCGCTCGCCCCCAGCGCGCTCAACCCCGGCCGCACCGGGCTCGGCCCCACCCTCGCCGAGGCCACCGTCGGCATGTCGCCCGCCCGGCTCCAGCAGCTGCTGGCGGGCGCCGGGCTGCCGCCCACCCCCGACCCGGTCACCGCCGTCGCCGCGCTCACCGCGCTGCTCGGCGACCGCAAGCGGCTGGCCGCGCTGCTCGACCAGGCCCCGCCCGCCGCCGTCGGCCTGCTGGAGCGCCTGGTGTGGGGGCCGCCCACCGGCACCGTCCCGGACGCGGCCCGGCAGGTCACCGCCGAGGATGCGCACAGCCCCGTCGAGTGGCTGCTGGCCCGCGGCCTGCTGCTGCCGTCCAGCCCCACCTCGGTCGTGCTGCCCCGCGAACTCGCCCTGCACCTGCGCGGCGGCCGCACCCACCGCACCGTCGAGCCCGCCCCGCCGGCCGTCGAGCCCGTCGTCGAACGCGACCCCGCGCTGGTCGACCGCACCGCCGCCGGACAGGCCGCCACCGCCGTGCGGCTGGTCGAGGAGCTGCTGGAGTCCTGGGGCGTCACCCCGCCGCCCACGCTGCGGGCCGGCGGCCTCGGCGTCCGCGACCTCAAGCGCGCCGCCGCGCTGCTGGAGAGCTCCGAGGCCGACGCCGCGTTCTGGCTCGAACTCGCCTACACCGCAGGGCTGCTGGCCCCCGACGGCGAGATCGACGAAGTGTGGGCGCCGACCCCCGGGTACGACCAGTGGCGGCAGCAGGACACCGCGGACCGCTGGGCGCTGCTCGCCGGCGCCTGGCTCACCGCCACCCGGGTCGGCCGGCTCACCGGCACCCCCGACGGCAAGGGCCGGCCGCGCGCCGCGCTCGGGCCGGAACTCGACCGCACCCTCGCCCCGTCCGTCCGCCGCGCCGCCCTGACCCGGCTCGCCGAACTGCCCGCCGGCACGGCCGCCGGCCCGGACGCGCTGCTGCCCGCGCTGCGCTGGCACCGCCCGCTGCGCGGCGGCCCCACCGGTCCCGACGGCCACGAACTGCGCGACCGGCTCACCGAGTGGACGCTGCACGAGGCCGAACTGCTCGGCGTCACCGGCCGCGGCGCGCTCGCCGCCCCGGCCCGCGCCCTGCTCGACGGCGCCGACCCCGCGCCCGTCCTCGCCCCGCTGCTGCCCGAACCCCTCGACCACGTCGTCCTGCAGCCCGACCTCACCGCGATCGCGCCCGGCCCGCTGCTCACCCCGCTCGCCCAGGCCCTCGCCCTGTGCGCCGACATCGAGTCCAAGGGCGGCGCGACCGTCTACCGCTTCACCCCCGACTCCGTCCGCCGTGCCCTCGACGCCGGCCGCACCGCCGCCGACCTGCAGGGCTTCCTCGCCCAGCACTCCCGCACGCCCGTCCCGCAGCCGCTCGCCTACCTGATCGACGACGTCGCCCGCCGGCACGGCATCCTGCGGGTCGGCGCCGCGAGCTCCTACCTGCGCTGCGACGACCCCCGGCTGCTCGGCGAGGTCCTCGCCGACCGGCGCGTCGCGGAACTGCGGCTGCGGCTGCTGGCGCCCACCGTGCTCGCCGCGCAGGCCCCGCCGGACACCCTGCTCACCGTGCTCCGCGCGATGGGCTACGCGCCCGCCGCGGAGTCCGCCGAGGGCGACGTCGTGATCACCCGCCGGGACGCCCGCCGCACCCCGCCGCGCACCGCCCCCACCCCCGTCCCGGACGGCCCGGCCCGGCCCGACGACACGCTGCTCACCGCCGCCGTCCGCGCCATCCGGGCCGGCGACCGCGCCGCGACCGCCCCCCGCAAGGAGGCTGTCGCCGGCCCGGCGGGCGCGGCCGTTCCCCGCACCGCCGCCGCCGACACCCTCGCCTCCCTGCAGACCGCCGTCCTGCTCGGCGAACGCATGTGGATCGGCTACATCAACGCGGAGGGCCTGTCCTCCCAGCGCGTCATCGACCCGGTCAAGGTCGAGGGGGGCTTCGTCACCGCCTACGACCACCTCTCGGACGAGGTCCGCACCTTCGCCCTGCACCGCATCACCGGCGTGGCCGAGGTCGACGACTGAGAGCCGGGAGCGCGTGGAGCGTCTCCCGGCCCGCCCCCGCGCCTCCCCGGCCGCTACTTGCCGGCGTGCTGCTTCGCTTCCTCTTCCGCCTTCTGCTTCTTCGCCTCTTCCACGATCGTGTGCGGGTCCGGGATCTTCGGCTCGACGCCGGTGAGCAGGCCGGTGCCGGTGAAGGCGAGGGTGCCGAGCAGGCCGCCGGGCTGGCCGACGTCGGCGACCTGGTCGAGGGCGGGGCCCTCGCTCGCGTGGGCGGGTGCCGCCCCGAGGGTGGTGGCAAGGGCGGCGCCGGACAGCGCGAGGCCGGCCAGGAATCGGTTGCGCATGGTCATGGCCTGCCCAACGAGTCGGCGGCTGCGGAGTCACTGCTCCGGAGGCCCGGGTTCCGCTCGACGTTCCGCCGGAGGCGTCCCGCGGGCGGCGGTTAGACTGCGGAACGACCGCCGGACCGGGCCCTCGCCGGCCCCCGACAGGACCGAATCCGTGACCACTTCCCCCGCTCTGCACACGCCGGTCGCCCGGGCGACGGACCGCGCGTCCGGGGTCCGGCTCACCCGCCGCCGCCGCACCGCCCTGCTGACCCTGCTGAGCTTCGCGGCCTGTCTGGCACTGGGCCTGCAGCAGTGGACGTCGCTCCAGCTGGGCGGCTTCGACCTGGGCATCTTCGACCAGGGGGTGCGCGGCTACGCACACTTCGGGTTGCCGGTGTCGACGCTGAAGAGCGTGCACCACGAGTTCCCGCCGGGCTTCTCGCTGCTGGGCGACCACTTCTCGCCGGTGCTGGCGCTGCTCGCCCCGCTGTACTGGGTGTGGGACGACCCGCGGATGCTGCTGGTGGGGCAGGCGGCGCTGTTCGCGGCGGGCGTCCCGCTGGTGCGCCGGATCGCGAGCCGGGCGTTCGCGGGCGCCGACGCACGGGTCCGGAGGCGGGTGCTGGACGTCGCGGCGCTGGTGTACGGGCTGGGCTGGCCGCTGCTGATCTCCTCGCGCGGCGGCTTCCACGAGGTGGGCTTCGCCGTCCCGCTGTTCCTGCTGCTGTTCGAACGGGCGGGGGCGCGGCGCTGGGGGACGGCGGCGCTGGCGGCACTGCTGCTGTGCGCGACCAAGGAGGACCTGGGGCTCGCGGTCGGCGCGTTCGGCGCGGTGGTGCTGTGGCGGGAGCGCGGCGGCCCGGACCGCCGGGCGAAGGCGTTCGGCTGGGCGCTGCTGGTGGGCGGCCCGCTGGCCAGTGCGGTGGAGATCGGGTACCTGATACCGGCGATGGGCGGGGTGCCCGGCTACTACTGGAACTACACGCAGCTGGGCGCGGACGGCGGCGAGGCGCTGCGGCACGTGCTGGCCGACCCGTGGCTGCTGGTGGAGTCGGCGTTCTCCAGCCCGCTGAAGCCGATCCTGCTCGGCTGGCTGGTGCTCACCACGGCGGCCCTGCCGTTCCGTTCGGCGACCTCCCTCGTCGCGCTGCCGCTGCTCGCGGAGCGGATCCTGTCCGACAATCCGAACCACTGGTCGATCGCGCGCCACTACGACGCGTTCCTGTGGCCGATCCTGGTGACCGCCGCGATCGAGGCCCTCGGCGTGCTGTGGTCCCGCGGCCGCCTCCGCCGGGCCCGCCGGCTGGGCGCCACCGCCGCCGTCCTCTCGCTCGCCGCGTCCGCCGCCCTCGGCCTGTACCACCTGGTCCTGCCGTACGAGTGGCAGCCGAAGGCGCCGACGGCGGCGCTCGCCCGGGCGGCGAAGCTGATCCCGGACGGGGCCACGGTGGAGGCCGACAACCAGGTCGCGCCGCGCCTGACCAACCGCACCCACGTGGTGCTGGCCGACGGCACGCCGCGCGGCCAGGAGTACGTGATCCTCCGCTACACCCAGCGCGCCTTCCCGTTCCAGCGGGATCCGGACCAGGCCGCGTACCGCGCCTTCCTGCTGGCCCACGGCTACCGGGAGCTCTTCGACCAGGACGGCGTCACCCTCCTCCGCCGCACCGGCACCGAGCCGGTGCCCGGCACCCACCTGCCCGGCCCGGGCTCGACCCCGTACCAGGAGAAGATCCCGCCGGACGTCGGCCACAACTTCTTCCTGGGCTGACCTCCGGCCCGAGCAGCCCCGGCGTCGCCCAACTGAGCGGCGCCGCTTCGCTCTTCGGCGCCCGACCGGCGCTCCGGAGCACTGGGCCCGGCAGGGGGCGCGTGCTACTTTGCGCAGCGTGTCGACGACAGACCCGATGACAGGCCGGTCCGCGAAGCTCCCGCACCAGGTCCGGGCGGCGGGCGCCGCCGCGGAGCGCGGCCGACCGGTCGCGCTGCCCTCGCTGACCGGGCTGCGGTGGACGGCCGCGCTGATGGTCTTCCTCTACCACGTGTACGTGGTGGAGTACTTCGGCGGGCGGATGGGCAGCACGCTGGGCTTCGCGTTCGGGGCCGGGAACACCGGGGTGTCGTTCTTCTTCGTCCTCTCCGGCTTCGTGCTCGCCTGGTCGTCGCCGCCGGGCAGCGGCGGGCCGGTGCGGTTCTGGCGGCGCCGACTGGCGCGGGTCTATCCGCTGCACGCGGCGACGGCGCTGATCGCGCTGGCGATGGCGTACTTCCTGGCGGCCGGGGCGAAGCCGCCGACCCGGCAGCTGCTGGCGAACCTGTTCCTGGTGCAGTCCTGGCCGCAGGACGTGAGCTTCTACCAGAGCGTCAACCCGGTCAGCTGGTCGCTGGCCTGCGAGGCGTTCTTCTACCTGCTGTTCCCGCTGATCATCCGCCCGCTGCGGGCCGCCGGCCGGCACGCCGGCACGGTCCTGGGCGTCCTGTCGCTCGCCGCGGTGGTCGTGGTGCCGGCCGTGGTCGACGACTGGCTGCACCCCGTGGACACCGGGTGGGCGGTCTACTACTTCCCGCTGGCGCGGCTGCCCGAGTTCCTGCTCGGCATCGCACTGGCGGAGCTGGTCCGGGCCGGGCGGTGGCGCGGGCCGGGGCTCACCGCCTCGCTGGGGCTGACCGTGTTCGGCTACTTCATGGCGTCACAGGCGGACTTCCTCTACCGCTACGCCGCCTGCACGGTGGTCGGGTTCGCCGCGCTGATCGCGGCCGCGGCGACGGCCGACCTGAAGGGCGAGCCGTCGCCGTGGCGCGGGAGCCTCGGCGTGAAGCTGGGCGAGCTCTCCTTCGCCTTCTACATGGTGCACATCCTGGTCATCCGCACCGGCGAGAACCTGTTCACCTCCCACCCGAAGTCGGAGTGGCCGACCGGCCTGCTGGTGACCGCCGCCGCGTTCACGGTGTCGCTGGGCGTCGCCTGGCTGCTGCACACCTTCGTGGAGGTCCCCGGCCGCCGGCTGCTGCTGCCCGACCGCTCCGACCGCTCCTAGCAGCGGGGGCGGCGGCCGTCCGCGTCCTGGCCGCCGATGCGGCACACTGGACGTTTGGCCCGCCGGAAGGGGATGCACAGGCGTGAACGGACCGCTGATCGTCCAGAGCGACAAGACGCTGCTGTTGGAGATCGACCATCCGCAGGCGGCGGAGTGCCGGCGGGTGATCGCGCCGTTCGCCGAGCTGGAGCGGGCGCCGGAGCACATCCACACCTACCGGGTGACGCCGCTGGGCCTGTGGAACGCGCGCGCGGCGGGGCACGACGCCGAGCAGGTGGTGGACGCGCTGGTGACGTACTCGCGGTACCCGGTGCCGCACGCGCTGCTGGTCGACGTCGCGGACACCATGGCGCGGTACGGCCGGCTCCAGTTGCAGAAGCACCCGGTGCACGGGCTGGTGCTGTCGACCACCGACCGGCCGGTGCTGGAGGAGGTGCTGCGGTCGAAGAAGATCGCGCCGCTGGTCGGGGCCCGGGTGGACCCGGACACGGTGGTGGTGCACCCGTCGGAGCGCGGGCAGATCAAGCAGGTGCTGCTGAAGCTGGGCTGGCCGGCCGAGGACCACGCCGGGTACGTGGACGGCGAGTCGCACCCGATCCACCTGGAGGAGGACGGCTGGCAGCTGCGCCCGTACCAGCGGCACGCGGTGGACGGCTTCTGGCACGGCGGCTCCGGCGTCGTCGTGCTGCCGTGCGGCGCCGGCAAGACGCTGGTCGGCGCGGCGGCGATGGCGGAGGCCAAGTCGACCACGCTGATCCTGGTGACGAACACCGTCTCGGCGCGGCAGTGGAAGCACGAGCTGGTGAAGCGGACCTCGCTGACCGAGGACGAGATCGGCGAGTACAGCGGCACCCGCAAGGAGATCCGTCCGGTGACCATCGCCACCTACCAGGTGATGACCACCAAGCGGAAGGGCGTGTACCCGCACCTGGAGCTGTTCGACGCCCGCAACTGGGGCCTGGTGGTGTACGACGAGGTCCACCTGCTGCCCGCGCCGGTGTTCAAGTTCACCGCCGACCTGCAGGCCCGCCGCCGGCTCGGCCTGACCGCGACGCTGGTGCGCGAGGACGGCCGGGAGGGCGACGTGTTCTCGCTGATCGGCCCGAAGCGCTTCGACGCCCCGTGGAAGGAGATCGAGGCGCAGGGCTACATCGCGCCCGCCGACTGCTGCGAGGTGCGGGTGACGCTGTCCGACTCGGAGCGGCTGATGTACGCCACCGCCGAGCCGGAGGAGAAGTACCGGTTCTGCTCGACCACGGCGACCAAGCGCCGGGTGGTGGAGCGGCTGGTGGAGAAGCACAGGGGCGACCAGACGCTGGTCATCGGCCAGTACATCGACCAGCTGGACGAGCTGGGCGAGGCGCTGAACGCCCCGGTGATCAAGGGCGAGACCACGAACGCGCAGCGCGAGAAGCTGTTCGAGGCGTTCCGGACGAAGGAGATCAGTGTGCTGGTGGTCTCCAAGGTCGCGAACTTCTCGATCGACCTGCCGGAGGCCACCGTGGCCATCCAGGTGTCGGGGACGTTCGGCTCCCGCCAGGAGGAGGCGCAGCGCCTGGGCCGGGTGCTGCGGCCGAAGGCGGACGGGCACGCGGCGCACTTCTACTCGGTGGTCGCCCGGGACACCGTCGACCAGGACTTCGCGGCGCACCGCCAGCGCTTCCTGGCCGAGCAGGGCTACGCGTACCGGATCGTCGACGCCGACGACCTGTAGGCGCGGCTACATCCGGACGCCGTCGCGGCCCAGGAAGAGCACGCGCGCGGCGGTGTCGAGCACGATGCCGACGTTGCGGACGGCGTTGGCCAGCGGGTTGCGGCGGCGCGCGGAGGCGCTGTGCGCGCCGTTGAGCTGCGGGTTCATTCGTTCGGTCGTCATGTGTCCACGGTAGGTTCGCCGACCTGCCGCGGGCATCGCCCGAAAGGCCGTACCTGGCGGGCGGGCGGTCGTCCTGGAGGCGTACCGACCCCTACTCCTTTCCGGGGGTGATCCCCGGGACCGGGGTAGGGGAAAACGATTCGCACCCGGGCGGTCGCGGGTCTAGGATCGTCCGTCTGCCCCTCCCGAACCGTGGTGCCCCGTCGGCAGCCGTGGGAGGTGCCGGCCGCTCGGAAACCGGCCGGTGTCCTTCACCGTGAGCCAAGACGAGTCCGCCGCCCGTGGATGCCGGGCGGCCGGGAAGGTCCGCCGTGCACTCCCCCACCTCCACCACCGACACGCTCGCCGCCGACGCCGATCCGCTGGGCCGCGAGCGTTCCCACCTGGCCGCGTCCCGGGCCGCCCTGAAGGCGATGCGGGAGGACGTCGAGGCGCTCGACCTGCGCGACGTCACCGGCACCTGGGTGTCCGCGCTGGTGCTGCAGAAGCAGATCGACGAGCGCATCAAGGCCCTCGCCGACCTGGCGCACACCCCGCTGTTCTTCGGCCGCCTGGACTACCTGCACGCGATCAGCGAGGCCGACTCCGAGGGCAGCGGCGGCGAGCAGTTCTACATCGGCCGCCGGCACGTCCACGACGCCGACGGCGACCCGATGGTGATCGACTGGCGCGCCCCGGTCTCCCAGCCGTTCTACCGGGCCAGCCGCAAGGACCCGATGGACGTCGCCAAGCGCCGCCGGTTCGGCTACACGGGCGGCGAGTTGACGGCCTACGAGGACGAGAACCTGTCCGACCCGGACGAGGGCGACTCCCGCTCCGCGCTGCTCGCGGCGGAGATCGAGAAGCCCCGCGTCGGCCCGATGCGCGACATCGTCGCCACCATCCAGCCCGAGCAGGACGAGATCGTCCGCGCCGACATCTCCGGCACCGTCTGCGTCCAGGGCGCCCCCGGCACCGGGAAGACCGCCGTCGGCCTGCACCGGGTCGCCTACCTGCTGTACGCGCACCGCGAGCGGCTGGCCCGCACCGGCACCCTGGTGGTCGGCCCGAACCGGTCCTTCCTCCAGTACATCGAGCAGGTGCTGCCCGCCCTCGGCGAGTTGGACGTCGCCCAGGCCACCGTGCAGGAGCTCGTCGGCCACGTCGAGGTCCGCGGCGCCGACACCGCGGACGCCGCGCGGATCAAGGGCGACGCCCGGATGGCCCGGGTGCTGCGCAACGCCGTCCGGGCCGGCATCACGCTGCCGACCGAGCCGTGCGTGGTGGTCCGCGGCTCCCGCCGCTGGCGCGTGCCCGCGTACGAACTCCAGGAGATCGTCCGCGAGTTGATGGACCGGGAGATCCGCTACGGGGCTGCCGCCGAGGCCCTTCCGCAGCGGATCGCGCACGCCGTGCTGGTCAAGATGGAGCAGGGCGGCGAGGCCCCCGACGACCGGGTGCAGGACGCGGTGGCCCGCAACGCCGCCGTGAAGGCGACCGTCAAGGCCTGCTGGCCGCCCGTCGACCCGGTCAAGCTGGTGCACCGCCTGCTGACCGACGCCGAGTTCCTGGCCGCCGCCGCGGACGGCGTGCTGGACGCCGAGGAGCAGGCCGCGATCCGGTGGGCCAAGGCGCCGCGCTCGGCCCGCACCGCGCCGTGGTCCGTCGCCGACGCCGTCCTGATCGACGAGGCCGCCGACCTGGTCCACCGCACCCCGTCGCTCGGCCACGTGGTCGTCGACGAGGCCCAGGACCTCTCCCCCATGCAGTACCGGGCCGTCGGGCGGCGCTGCACCACCGGCTCCGCGACCGTCCTCGGCGACCTCGCCCAGGGCACCACCCCGTGGGCCACCGGCAGTTGGCAGGAGGCGCTGCACCACCTCGGCAAGGACGGCGCGCACATCGAGGAGCTCACCCAGGGCTTCCGCGTCCCCGGTGAGGTCATCGCCTACGCGTCCCGCCTCCTCCCCGCGATCGCCCCGGGCCTGGCCCCCGCGACCTCGGTCCGCGACACCCCCGGTTCGCTGGCCGTCCGGCACGTTGCGGCCGACCGCGACGAGGCCGTCCTCGCCGCCTGCCGCGACGCCCTGCGCCACGAGGGCTCCGTCGGCCTGATCGCGGCCGACGCCCGGATCCCCGCCCTCGCGGAGGCGCTCGACGCCGCCGGGCTCCCCCACCTCGAACCCGGCGCCGAGACCACCGCCGGCGCCCGCCTGACCCTCGTCCCCGCCTCGCTCGCCAAGGGCCTCGAGTACGACTACGTGGTCCTCGACGAACCGGCCGCGGTCGTCGCCGGCGAACCCGACCGCCGCACCGGCCTGCGCCGGCTCTACGTCTCGCTGACGCGAGCCGTCTCGGGGCTGACGGTACTTCACACCGATCCGCTGCCGGAGGAGTTGGGGCAGTGGCCTAGCTCCCGATGAGCTCCCGCCACTGCGCGACCTTCGCCGCGCTGACCGTTCCCGTCCAGCCGCCCTCGCGGGCGGCTCCGCCGATGTGGAAGGCGTCGAAGCCCGCGGCGCGCAGGTCGGGGACGTGTTCGGCGCGGAGGCCGCCGCCGACCAGGATCTGCTGGCGGTAGCCGGGCTCGCCGGACTTGGCGAGTTCGCCGAGGAGGACCTCCTGCCCCGCGTCGATGCCGGCCGCGGCGCCGGAGGTGAGGAAGGTGTCGAGCCCGGGCAGGTCCGCGACGGCGGCGCGGACCTCGGAGCGGTCGGCACTGTGGTCGATGGCCCGGTGGAAGGTCCAGCGGCAGCCGGTGACGGCGTCGGCGACGGCGCGCGTCGCGTCGAGGTCGATCGCGCCGTCGGGGGTGAGGAAGCCGAAGACGAACTCCTCGGCGCCCTCCGCGCGCAGTGCGGCGGCCCGGGCGAGCAGCTCGTCGAGGTCGCCGGGGGTGAAGCCGTCGCGGATGCGGAGCATGACCCGCAGCGGCAGCGAGACGGCGGCGCGGATCGCGGCGAAGTCCCGGACGCCGGGGGTGAGCCCGTCGGCGGCCATGTCGGTGACCAGTTCGAGGCGGTCCGCGCCGCCCGACTCGGCGGCCCTCGCGTCCTGGGCGGTCAGCGCGATCACTTCGAACATTGGTCTAGACATATCCGATAGCCTGCCACATCGGTCCGCGCCGAGCGACCCCCCTCCGCCGTTCGGCCCCGCGTCCTGCGCCGTTCGCGTCCCGCTGGTGTCCCGTTCGCCCGCCGGCGTCCCGTTCGTACGTCCGGTCAGCCCACCCGGGACGCCGACCGGCGCCGCGCCGGGCGGCCGAGCAGCCGCGCGGCGAGGACCAGGGCCAGCGCGGTCCCGAGCGCGAGCGGGGCGGCCGGCCACAGCCCGCCGACCTGCCCCCAGAGCGAGAGCAGGCTGAACCCGGCGGTCAGCGGCAGCACGGCGAGGCCGAGCGCGGCGGGCAGCAGCCGGCCGCGGGCGGCGAAGAGCACCAGCAGCAGCGGGAGCAGCAGCAGCGCGGCCGGCCACCAGCCGTCCATCAGGTTGCGGGTGCTGTAGCCGCCCTGGGCGCGGGTGACGGCGAAGCCGGCGGCGGCGCCGGCCACGATCAGCAGCCGGTCGGCGCGGCCCCGGGAGTCCACCGGGCCGGTGGGGGCGACGGCCAGCAGCAGGCCGCCCAGCAGATGGGGCGTCAGGACGACGGCGGAGTACAGGAAGAACCAGCCGCTCCCCTGCGGGCCGAGCAGGTCCACGGCGGCGAACCCGATCCGGACGGCACCGAGCAGGGCCACCACGGCGCCGAGCGACCGGGCGGCGCGCCAGGCGCCGAGCGCGGCGGCCACGGCCAGCAGCAGCGGGACGACGGCGAGGCCGAGCACGGCGATGTTCTCGGCCAGCCGGGCCGGCGGGAGGTCCGTCCCGGCCCGGGCGGCGTCGGCGACCAGGAAGGTCCGCCAGTCACCGGTGCCGGGGAGCGCGCCGAGGCCGAGCAGGGCGCCCGCCAGCAGCGGGGCGGCGGCGGCCAGCAGGCGGCCGCCGATCGCGGTGTCGGTGAGCCCGGTGCGCAGCCGCAGGCCGTACGCGGCGAGGTCGAGCGCCTCCCGGGCGGTGGCGAGCGGGCCGGAACCGGCGGTGCTGTCGGCGAACACCTCGGCGAGTTCGGCGCCCCGGTCGCGGCGGTAGCGGGCGGGGTAGAGCGCGAGGGCGGTGCGCAGGGCGACGCTCATGCGGTGGCCCCCCGGGGACGGACCGCGCCGCCGAGGCGGCGCTGCGCCTCGGCGGCGACGGTGCGCAGCCGTTCGGCCTCGGCGGCGAGGACGTCCCGGCCGGAGCCGGTGAGGGCGTAGGTGCGGCGGGCCCGGCCGTCGACGATCTCCTCGGCGGCGACCTCGATCAGGCCCTGCTGGAGCAGCCGGTCGAGTGCGCCGTACAGGGTGCCGGTGCGCAGCTTCACCCGCCCCCCGGAGATCGCGTCGACCTCCTGGATCAGCGCGTATCCGTGCCGGGGGGCGTCCGCGAGGGCGGTGAGCAGCAGCAGGGTGGGTTCCTGCATGGCGCGTTCAGTCATGCGACTACATATATCGCCGACCGTCCTATCCGCGCCATCCCGGGCGCCGTCGGGACCCGGTCGTCAGGACTGCCCGCGCCACCCGGCGAGGTCGTCCCGGCGCAGCGCGCCGAGCACGCCGGCCAGCACCGGCAGCGCCACGGCGAGCAGCACGATCGTGCCCCACGGGACGTCGCCGGGGTTCAGCACGGGCGGCGCGCCCATCTCCCCGGCCACCCGGGAGCGCAGCAGGGCGTACGCGGGGACGAAGCCGCTGACGGTGCCGAGGACCGCGCCGAGCAGGGCGATCAGGGCGGCCTGCAGCCCGGAGACGGTGCGCCGGGTGCGCGGGCGGGCGCCGATCGCGGAGAGCAGGGCGCGTTCGCGGCGGGCGTCGGCGGCGGCCAGCGCGGTGGAGACCACGGCCGCGCCGAGCACCACCAGCGCGGCGAAGCCGCCGAGGGCGACCTGCATCACGCTGTCCTGCGGCCGGTAGCCGCGCTCCACCCCGAACTCGGAGTGCGGGGCGAGCCGGGCGACGGTGGCGGCCGCCCGCTGCTCGGCCTTGTCGGAGACCGGCCCGGTGGGCAGCCAGATCGCCCCGGCCGGCGCGACCTGCAGGCCGAGCCGGCGGATCGTCTCCGGCGCGACCACCAGCGGCGCGTAGCGCTGCCCGGCGGGCCGCTCGACCAGCACCGCGTCGACGGCGATCTTCCGCACCTCCTGGCCGTTGCCCTGCATCCGCAGCACCGCCTTGCCGTCGTGCAGGTACGACGGGTCGGTGACCACGGCCTTCCCGTCGAGCAGCGCCGCCTCGGCGGTGCGGTCGCGCAGCGCCAGCAGGTTGCGCAGCACCGGGGCGTCGCCGACCACGGCGGGGTCGGCGACGGCCTCGCCGTAGCGCTGGCCGCCCTCGGCGTACACCACGCCCAGGCAGCCCTCGCAGAACACGTACTGCGCCTGGTACAGGTCGGCGCGTTCGCCGAGGTCGGGCAGGTCCTGGAGCACGGCGGTGCGCAGCTGCGGCAGCGTGTCGGCGTCGCCGTGCAGGGTGATCCGGACGGCGCCGACGGGCTGCTCCAGCCGGTAGGAGGCACGGTCCTGGGCCTCGGCGCCGGCGGTGTGCACGCCGACCGCGACGGCCCCGGCGACGGCGGCGAGCACCGCGGCGACCGCGGGGCCGGTCCGGGAGCGGTGCCGGGCGGTGTCGCGCAGCGCGAGGCGCGGGCCGACCGGCAGCAGGCGGGCGAGCCGGCCGAGCAGGGCCAGCAGCATCGGGGTGAACAGCAGCAGTCCGAGTTCGGCGAGGGTCGCGCCGACGAGCACCGACAGGGTGCGGGCCGACAGTCCGGCGGCCACCGGCATCCCGCCGGTCGGGGCGACCACCGCACCGTACAGCGCGAGGGCGGCGCCGGTCAGCACGGCGGCCAGGCCGAGCAGCGGCGTCCAGCGGCCGGCGCGGCGCACCGGGTCACGGTCCGTCAGGCCGTCGAGCACCTCGCGGCGGCCGGCCTGCAGGGCGGGCAGCAGCGCCGCCAGCAGCGCGGTGACCACGCCGACCGCGACGATCGCCGCCAAGTCGGCCGGGCGGAGCGCGAGCTGCCCGAACCGGCTGCCGCCCCACTCCTCGATCGGGGTGCGCAGCACGGCGACCAGTCCCGCGCCGAGCACCGCGCCGAGCGCCGCGCCCACCGCGCCGAGCACCAGGCCGCCGCCGAGCACCACCGCCCGGACGTGCCCGGGCCGGCCGCCGGCCGCGCCGAGCAGGGCGAGCTGGCGGCGGGCCCGGCGGGCGCCGACGGCGAACGCCGGGCCGGCCAGCAGGGCGACCTCCAGCAGGGCCATCGCGGCGGTGGTGGCGACCGTCATCAGTCGGCGTTCGCGGGCGTCGGCCGAGCCGACGGCCTCCTGGCGGGCCATCGCGTCGGCGGGCGGGTGGGCGGCGACCTGACGGCTCGCCAGGGTGTACCCGTAGCGGTTGAGTTCGCGGACCTGCTCCCAGCCGAGGGTCGCGCCGGCGGGCAGCCGGACCAGCCAGGCGGCCTTCCGGGCGGCGGCCTGTTCGGCGCTCGGGGTCTGCGGGGCGAGTCCGGCGGTGACCTGTGCGGCGTCCAATTGCCGGTACAGCTCGCCGGGGCGGGCGACCAGTTCGGACCTGGTCAGGTCGCCGGGGTGCTCCACGGTGCCGGTCAGGGTGAACGGGGCGGACTCCAGGCCGCGGACGGTGACCCGGTCCCCGACCCGCAGGCCGGTGGCGTCCAGGAACGCCCGGGTGGCGGCGGCCTCGTGGGCGGCGGCGGGGGTCCGGCCGGAGACCAGGTCCAGCCGGCCCTGCCACAGGCCGCCGGCCAGGTCGGCCTCGAAGGTGTCGACGGGGGTCAGGCCGTCGCGGGTCTGCACGGCCGCCACCGGTCCGGTGCGGGCCGGCACCAGGACGCTGCCCGGCGGGAGCAACTCGCCGAGCAGCGCCGCCGGTTCGGTCTCGGCGGCGCGCTTCTGCTCGGGCGTCCGCGCGTCCTGTCGCTGCGGCAGGGTGCGGACGCCGTCGGCCGGGAACACCGCCTGTTCGATCGTCCGGCCGGGGTCGTAGGCGCCGATCAGTGCGTCGGCGCGGCCCATCAGCCGGTCGGAGCGCTCGGCGGCGGTGAGCTGCCCGCTGCGGTGCACCACGTCGACGCCGGTCGCGCCGAGCACCGGCAGCGCGATCATCGCGACCACCAGGGCGCTGCGGCCCTTGGCCCGCCAGGCGTCGCGGCGCGCGATCCGCAGCACCGCCCGCCAGGCGCTCATCGGGCCGCCTCCGCGTGCTGCGCCGCCCGGTCGACGATCCGGCCGTCGTGCAGGAACACCACCCGGTCCGCCCAGGCCGCGTGGGTCGCGTCGTGGGTGACCATCATGGCGGCGGCGCCGGCGTCGCAGCGGGCCCGCAGCAGTTGCAGGACGGCCTCGCCGGTGGCCGAGTCGAGCGCGCCGGTCGGCTCGTCGGCGAGCACCAGGCGGCGTTCGCCGGCCAGCGCCCGGCCGATCGCTACCCGCTGCTGCTGGCCGCCGGACATGTCCTCCGGGAAGCGGTCGGCGAGTTGGCGGATGCCCAGTTCCTCCAGTGCGGCGAGCGCCTCCGCGCGGGCGGTGCGGGCGGGGACGCCGTCCAGCTCCCTGGGCAGCGCGATGTTCTCCGCCGCCGTCAGCGACGGGATCAGGTTGTACGACTGGAAGACGTAGCCGACCGAGCGGCGGCGCACGTCCGCCAGCCGGGCCCGGCTCAGCCCCTCCAGGGGCGTGCCCTCCACCAGCACCCGGCCGGCGGTGGGGCGGTCCAGGCCGCCGGCCAGCGCGAGCAGGGTGGACTTCCCGGAGCCCGACGGCCCCATCACGGCCAGGAACTCCCCGGCGCGCACCTCCAGGTCGGTCGGGTGCAGGGCGTGCACCCGGGCCTCGCCGCGGCCGTGCACCCGGGCGACTCCTTCCAGGCGCAGCACGGCGTGTTCGGTCGGTGCGGTCATGGCTCCCCCTCGGAACAGCGGAACGTCTTGCATACCGAGTATGTATAGCCCTCGCGCGACGACTACTCAAGTCTGCGTCATAAGTCGGTGAACTACATATAGGCTGGATCACATCACGCCGACACCGGACCGCGCCACCGCACCTCCCCGCAGGGAGCAGAATGACCGTCATGACCGCATCGCTGCCCGAGCGCTGGCACGCCCTGCTCACCCGCTGCGGCGCCACCGCAGACCCGGAGCCGTACGCCCGCGACCTGCTCGACCGCTGGGCCGAACCGCAGCGCCGCTACCACACCACCGACCACCTGCGGGCCGTCCTCGACCGCATCGACGAGCTCGCCGGCCACGCCGACGACCCGGACGCCGTCCGCCTGGCCGCCTGGTTCCACGACGCCGTCTACCGGCCCGACCGCTCCGAGAACGAGGAGCGCAGCGCCGCCCTCGCCTGCCGCGCCCTGCGCGAAGCCGGCCTTCCCGAGCCGCTGGTCCACGAGGTCGCCCGGCTGGTCCGCCTCACCGTCACCCACCACCCGGCCCCCGGCGACCACAACGGCGAGGTCCTCTGCGACGCCGACCTCGCCGTCCTCGGCTCACCCCCCGCGCAGTACGCCGCCTACACCGCCGCCGTCCGCGACGAGTACTCCTTCGTCCCCCCGCACGCCTTCCGCGAGGGCCGCTCCGCGATCCTCCGCCATCTCCTGGCCCTCCCGGCGCTCTACCGCACCCCCGAGGCCCACGACCGCTACGACGCGCAGGCGCGAGCGAACATGCAGGCCGAACTCAAGGACCTGGAGGCCTGACCGAACGCCCGCGGGGGAAGCCCACGGGCGAGGGACGCGGACCCCGGCCGCCCGTCCCTCAGGAGAGCCCGCCCACCGGAGCGACGACCACGCCCTTCTTGCCGCACACCCAGTGCGGGTCCGCCCCCAGCTCCGGCTCCACGCCGAGCGCGTGCGGATCGTCCTCGGCCGCGCAGGCGGCGCAGAGCGGCCACCGCCCGTAGGACTCCAGCAGCGCGTCCTGCACGTCCTGGGCGATCAGACCGAGAACGAACTCGCTGCCGTCGGGCCACTGTTCGAGCCACCAGCGGCGGTGGGTGACGGCGTCCTCGACGAGGGAGACGATCGCCGCGTCGGCGACGTCCCGCGCGGTGAGGTCGGCGAGGATCAGCGCACGCGCGTTGTGCAGGGCGGTTTCGATCTGGGGGCTGGCCATCCGCCCATTGTCCCAAAGAACGCCGAGAACAGGCCTCCGCCGCCGAGCCGGGCGTCAGCCCCGCGTGGACGCCGGGGCCGAACCTTTCGGAGCAGCGAAGCCCGGCAGGCGGAGGCCGGTGCCGATGTCGAGGCCTGCCGGCCGCCAGTCGCTCTCGTCCGGTGTCAGCACAGCTGACTGCTCCCACACGAAGCTCGGCACATCCGCGGGTACGAGCCGGGCGATCGCACCGGGCTCGAGTTCCCGCAGCGCAGCGAGGTGTCGAGGCTCGATGACCCCGGCGGCGAACGCCGCGTTGTCGAACACAACCTGGACGAGTCGCCACTGCGCGCCGTACCGGATCCCGGTCTCGAACTCGTTCCTGGACAGGTGGAAACTGTTCATCGTCGTCACGCTGGCAGCCTTCACCTCGATCCGGTCGGGCGTCGCCCCTCTGACCTCTATGTCGTAGCCGAAGGAGTCGGAGATCCGGGACACCTGGATCGGTCGGTGGCCCGACTGTCGCAGGGCATGGAGGACCACCTGCTCCGCGGCCTCCCCGAGGCGTTCTCTCATCGCCTCACCGCTTTCGGCCCGCACCTCTGCACTCGCGTCTAGCAGCAGGCGGTCCAGGTGGGCTTCCAACCAGGTCAGTGCCTTGAGGTCATCGGTCGGGATGTATGCGCGGACGACCGCACCGGTGCGAGTGGCCGGCAGCAACCAGGGCGGCGGGTCCGCCACCAGGAGGACCCGCGCCACGTCTTGCAGCGTTCGCTGGTCGCCGAACTCGGCGACGGCGGACAACCGCCGGCCGAGGCTCACTCCGTCCGTGACGTCGACCAGTCCGGCATCGACCAGAGAGCGGGCGACGGCAGCGAGATCGAGTGCCTCGATCAGATGGGAGCTGTGCGCCCGGGCTGCCTGGAGCCAGGCCCCAAGGCTGCCCCGAGGCGCGAGCGAGGCAACATCGGTCAGCAACTGAACGCCGAACACCGTTCCGTGGCGCGGTAGGAGAGTCATCGACGGCTTCGCAGCCTCTGCAGCAGCATCGCGACATCGTCGGCCAGCGCGAACGGCTCGGAATCACCGGCATCGGGTTCCGGCAGAGCGGCTCGGACGAGACCGGGGTCGTTCATCAACTCGGACAGGACCACGATCTTCTCGCGAAGCCGGCCGTGGACGTCCTCGTCGATGCTCTCCTCACTGATCAGCAGCGTGAAGCGGGTGACCACGTCGTCGCCCAGCCCAAGGCGGTGAATGCGGTCCTGACTCTGCAGGTAGTGGCCGACGTTGAAGCTCCGGTCGAGGTAAACCGCATTGTGGCACCAGTGGTGCAGGCTCACCCCTTCGCCGCAGGCCGCGGGGTTGGCCAGGAGAACGGTGCAATCGACGTCCTCCCGGAACCGGTTGAACTCGTCGTCCCTCGTCACCGCTCCGGCGGGCGCCCCGTCGGCCGGCGGGACGCCACCGTGGACCATGGCCGGCTGGAAGTCCTTGAGGACCGACCGCAGCAGCTTGAGATTCCGTACGAAGGTCGACCAGACCAGGACCTTCTCGTTCCGCGCAGCCGCCTCGCGGACGATCCGTTCGACTTCGCGGTACTTCCACGGCTGTTCGTACTCCCCGTACTGCTGCAACAGGTGCGCCAGTTGCTCGTCGCCGCGGAGCTCGATGGGCGGGTGCTGGAACCCGGCCTCGTCGTTCTCGTCCGACCCCGCCGACAGGAGCATGGGGTTGGTCGCCGCTTCGAGCAGGTACATCATGATCCGCCCGATCCGGCTGAAGTTGCGACGGTCGTCGACGCCGAGTGCGAACTCCCCCCGGTACCTGCCTTCCAGGGCCTCGTAGACGGCTTTCTGGATCTGCCCCATCGGCCGCGCGACGACGTCGAAGGTCGTCGGCGGCAAATTCAGCTGGGACTTGGGAGTCCTCACAAAATAACGTTCGATCGCCCTGCTCGTCTCCGCGACGACCACGGGATCCCGGCCGTCCTGCTCCGAGTAGGCCCCCGCCGGGAGGATCTGATGATCCTGCCCCGGGTAGAGGAAACGCAACGGGGCCACCAGGTCGTGCGCCCCCTGGGGAGCAGGCGTGCCCGTCAGCACGTCCCGGCGCCGAGCGGTGTAGGCGAGATCCAGCACGGCCCGCCCATGCACGCCCTGTTCGCCCTTCTTGATCCGGTGGGCTTCGTCCAGGACGACCTGCGTCGGTCGGCGCGTGACGTACTCCAGGATCCGGTCGTAGTCGGCCGCCGCCCGGTTGTAGTTGGTCAGGAGGATGTCCAGATCGTCCCGGATCAACGCCCCGGAGGAGTGAACGGTGAGGGCGGGCAGAGGCGAGAGGCACGCCTCCGAGTCCTCCTTCCAGGCCTGGAATGCCGCGAGCGGCGCGATGACGAGAAGCTGGTCGACGTGCCCCCTGGCCCGATTCACGGCGAAGTTCGCCAACGCCACTGTCGTCTTTCCTGCGCCGGGGACGGAGAAATCCGCGCCGTGCGGCAGCTGCAGGAGAACCGCGAGGTTGTCCAGCTGAAACGGTTTGAGCTGGCGCCGGAAACCGGCAGCGGCGAGTTCCTGCGAGAGGTCTCCCTCGCTGTCCCGCTCCTTGCCCCGGAGCACGCTCTCGCGCCGCCGGCGGTCCTCGATCAACGTCTGCAGCTGGCCCTGCAGGGCAGGCCCTATCCGAACCGCCTGCCCGAACCTCTTCCGTATCCTCGCCACGACCGTCAACTCCGCGAGGAATACGTCGACCCGGACATCGATACGGTCGGCCGAGCCGCCGACCGTACCCCGGCCGACGGCTTCGGACAGCTCCGCCCACGCCCCCGGGTTCGCCCCGGGACCGCGTTCGAGGACGACGACGGGACGGCCTGTCCGAACCAGCTCCGCCTGGATCAACGGACGCCCTCAATGTCCTCGAGCAACGCCTCGAATTCGCGGATCTTCAGCTGGAAGGCGGCCTCGTCCCAGTCCACCTGGGCACGGGCCCTGGGTAGCAGAGCGGGAATCCGCCGCAGGTCGGAGATGGCGTCGTCGAGGCGCTTCAGCGGCGCGTCTATGGCGTTCTGTTCCTGCTCCAGATCCCGGGCCTCACGGGCGGCAGCCGTGATCGCGGTCCGCAGACTCTGGCGCACGTGCTGCATCTGCGCCCGCCCGCCGCCCGGAAGATCGACCCCCGACTCCGGGCGGGTCGATGCCACCAGGTCGACGAGGTCGGCGACCGACGACTCATCGTCGTCCTCGTGCGCGAACTCGCTCAGCAGGTCCAGCTCGTCCGCCTCGTCCTCCGCGGCGCCGGCAGCCTCGAGCACCGACCTGAGCGTCGGCTCCTTGGCCAGTTCCTTCGCCACCAGGTCGACGGCGTCCTTCCTCTGGAGGTGCCGCAGATCGCGGTAGTTGACCTCGGACAGGATCCCCAGGAAGTAGGCCTCCTTGACCACGTCGGCCTCGCGCGCGGGCTTGTTCTTGATGTGCCTGGCCAACTCGTCGAAGGCCGACTCGTTGTCCGTGAAGTCGACGATGAGTCGAGTGCCCCCGGAACGCGCAACCAGCTGATGGACCAGCTGCAACTTGTCGTACTGCCGACGGACGTCCGCCACCGTCCGGTGCATCCGCTTCGCCACGCTGTCCCAATTGCGCTGGGCTCGCTCGTAGAGGTCCTCGATCATCAACGCCTCGTTGACCCACGAGTAGTCCGCCTTGAAGTCGCGGGCCACCTGGAGCTCGGCCTCGAGGTACAGCAACTCCTCGGCAGAGGCGTCCTTCGGGAGAACAAGACACCTCACGTACTGGCACTTGAGGTTTCCCTCCCGGTGGAGCGCACGCAGCCCCGCTGCACGCCGGTTGCCGTTGATCAGTACGCCGTCGGCCGTCAAAATCGCCGGCTCCTGCTGCCCACGGTCCAGCAGGTCGGCCTTGAGCTCGTCGAACTGGCCCTGGCTCCGAAGAATGGCGAACTGTGCCTCCTGCGCCTCCGGACCCAGCGGGTCGGCCGTGAAGAGGTCGTCGCGGCCGTGCTTCCGCGATTCCCTGAGCTGCTCCGCCTTTGTCCGGTGATTCAGCGTGGAGAAACGGACCCACTCCACCGGCACCTCTGTCTGCGGGAGGTCGCGATCCTCGCGAGGCCACGCCGGAACAGTCACCGAGCCCTTCTTGTGACGCGCTTCGAGGAACGCCGCGCGGTCGGGGTCGAGGATGTGCAACTGCATGGTCAGCTCCTGTAGGTGGTGACGCGCTGAGCTCCGTAGCGAGCGGTGATGACGGTCTGCTCGGTCGTGCCTCGCCGCTGGAACCCGACATGGCCGACGTAGAGCCCGGCTTCTTCCTCGACGATGCCGAAGGCTCTGAGCAGAAGCGTGGGGAAGTGACGCCTGGTCTCCCCGTCCCAGTTCCAGTCCGTCGCGCCGTCGGTCCGATCCGGCATGACGTAGATGCAGGGCGGCGGGACTCGCACGCCGCCGATGTCGATGGCGTGGGCGGACTTGGGACAGACACGAGTCGCCGTGCCGCACAGGTTGTTGTGGAAGATGACGCCGTCCACCGTGTCGGGATAGTCGCCGAAGAACCGGTTGCGGAGCCGGTTGACGCCCTTGGCGATGTGCTCGCCGGGCTCGTACCGCATGCTGTCGCAGAGCCACCAGAGATAGGTCTCCTGTGCCCATTCCGGGGCGGACCAGCTGACGCTGCTGTGCCTCCCGTCGGGACAGCCCTTCTGGATCACCGCGATGTCGCCGACTCCCGCGACGGTGAGACGGTAGACGGTGTCGGAACCGGCCTTCGGCCGCTCCAGGCCCTGTACCAGGCCTTGGCTCAGCAGTTCCTGAAGTACGCTGCCCAGAAAGGCCGTTCGGTCGGATGTCTCCGCGCTCTTGCGGCCGCGGACGCTCTCGATCGCTGCGGGCAGAGCGGCCTTGAACTCCTCGCTCGTCAGCCCATACTTGGCGATCAGCGCCTCTTCCCGCCCCAGGTCCCGGATCAGCTTGGATGCCGCGTCGACGGCCCACTTCGGCGGTGCCCCGGCGTGCCGGCACGGCGCAGCGTCTTCAAGCTCCAACGTCCCCGTCTCCTTCCCCAACAGGCTCCCGCCCCGCAGCCCGACACGGCGGAAGATCGCTCAGCGCGGATTGGGGAGATCATATGTATCTGGTGTGCCCCTGCGCGGGGGATCCGAGGACCTCAGAGGTTCTCCGGGATCTCGATCTTCAGCGAGGCGTCCGACTCGGCCTGATCGATGCGGGCGTTGTACTCCTCCAGCAGACGGCGCAGCTGGACCCGCACTCCGCCCTGTTCCATCCCCCCGATCTCCTCGACGGTGGTTCCGACGTAGTCCTCGATCGACTGAATGGCGACCAGGTCTCCGACACCGGCGATCCGAGCGTTCTGCACGGCAGCGGCCAGGGCCGCATCGGGTACGAGCACCCTGGCGAGGTACCCCTGGCGGAGGTTCTCCGCACAGCGCTCCTCGAAGACCCTGGAGCCCGGTGCCATGGTCACGTGGATCGCTGTGTCGCCGATCTGGTAGTCACCGGCCCGGCCGGTCTGCGAGTCGGCGGTCGTATAGCTCTCCACGTTGATCTCCCGGTCGGGGAAGCGGAGCTTGAGCTTCGCCCCGACCAGATGCTGGGCCACGGCCCCGGCGGCGGTGCCTCCACGCTTCGAAGCAGCCTCCAGAAGGTCTGCCACTGTGTTGCGTACCGGACGGCTCGGGTCGATCGGGACCTCGATGCGCAGGCGGTTGAAGAAGTCTTCGCGGGCCCGATCGACGAACCACTTCTGAAGCAGCGCAGCCAGTGCCCCGCGTTCCAATACGGTCAGGGAACCGACGCCGAGGGCATCCCCCTCGGCGTTCAGCAGGTCGACGATCTGCTGCGCGTGATCCAGCGTCGCGCGGGAGGTACGGCCGCCTTCGCTCCTGAACTTGCGGTGTTCGCCGTGCTCGGCGAGAAGTTTGGCGGCCTGTGCGCCTCCGGCCCCCTTCACCTGGGACTTCGTCCTGTAATGGTCCGGCAGGAGCGGGAAGGCATCGGCCAGGAACTCCGTCACGTAGAGGCCGGCACACATCACGTTCGTGTGGACGGTGCCGCCTTTGGGATCGCGCCTGGCCTCGTACCACTCATGGAGCTTCTCCCTCAGCCCGTCCGCGACGGCCGTGACCGAGGGCGTGACTGTTCCGGGCCGCAGGGCAACCATGCGTTCCTCCTGATCGTGAACAGGGGTTGTGACCGGGAAAAGCAGGCGCCGGCTGCCTCAGACCGCGGTCCGGTACTCGGGTTCGGATCGGGGCGCGGGCACGGGCGAGCCTGAAAGCTCACCGGTGAGAAGCGGCTGAAGGTAGTGCTCGGCCAGCCAAGCCACCGCGTCGACGCAGACCGCGTCGCCGAAGCCCATGACCGACTGGCTGCTCCTGCTCGGGAGAACGTAGTCGTCTGCGCCCATGAGCTTGGCGTACTCCCGTGCGGTCATCCACCGGACGCGCAGCGGCTCTCCCTTCTGCATGCGCACCACAGCCTGCTTGGACGACCCGCCCCGGGCCGTGCGGAGGCAGCCGGCGACATCGTCCTCCCGGATCTCCCACGCCGGGACGCCGTTGCGCGTTCGACGGTACGCGGTCCGGTAGGAGACCTCGGGCTCGCTGCTCAACCGCTCCATGCGTACGAGGTTGATTCCGGAGAGCTGGTCGACGAACTTCGCCACTCGGGCCGCGTTCCACCACTCGACGTGCGGGTCGTCGTCGGCGTCGACCAAGGCGGTCCACCCCGTGTCGCGCAGCCCGGGCGGCTCCGGCAACAGAGTCCGGTGGATGCGGAAATCGGCGTCGAGCGCGGGGTTGAGCCAAGCAGGGCGCAGTTCGGTGTCGCGCCGATCGTCGGCTGGGGGCTGCGGCAGTGTGCTGGCGATCATGAAGAGTCGAGGCCTGGACTGCGGCACGAACCGACGGGCGTCCAAGGTCACGACGTCCACCCAGTAACCAAGCCCGTCGAGCCGCTCGATCGCCGCCTTGATGTCAGCCCCCTGGTGGCTGGTGGCGAACCCGTTCACGTTCTCCAACACCACCAGCGGCGGCACTGCGCCGTCGCGCTCACCGATCGCTTCCAGGACGTTGGTGAAGTCCCAGAAGGTACTCGAGTGCTGACCTGCCAGGCCGGATCGGCCGCCGGCCAACGAGAGATCGGTGCACGGAAAGGACGCCCAGGCCAGCGAGAGACTCTCGGGGACGGACGCGGAGCTGATGTCCGAGGCGATCTCCCTGATGTCCCGAAGCACGTAGTGCTCTTCGGCGTCGGAGAACTGGCCGGCGTACATCTCCTTCTTCTGCGGGTCCAGGTCGTTCGCCCACACCACCTCGAAGCCCACCTGAGCCCGCTCCAGGCCCAATCGGGCCAGGCCGATCCCGGCGAAGAACTCGGCTACGACGAACTGCGCGGCGCCCGGAGCCGTTGCGTTCGGGGCGGACATACCGGTGTCGGAGGAGAGCTCTGAGGTCACCTCGCCGATGTTACGGGAGAGCGCCGACAGCACTCGCAAGAACAGCGCTGCCGTCCGTGCCGTCGCATACGGTTGAGAGGTGACTGGGAAAGCGGCCGAAGTACCGAAGGAAACCGAGTCCTGGGCGTCCAACGACGCGGTGCGAGCCAGCATGCAAGCCAACCGCAGTCGGGACACCGGGCCCGAGCTCGCACTGCGCCGTGCCGTGCACGCACGTGGACTTCGGTACCGGGTGTCCGCCCGCCCGTTGAAGGAGCTGCGGCGTACTGCCGACCTCCTCTTCACCCGGGCCAAGGTCGCCGTCTTCCTGGACGGTTGCTTCTGGCACGGCTGCCCGGAGCATCACACCGTCGCCGTGCGGAACGGCACCTACTGGGCTTCGAAGGTGGAGCGGAACCGGACTCGCGACGCGGACACCAACCAGCGCCTCGCGGAAGCCGGTTGGACTGTGGTGCGGGTGTGGGAGCACGAGGACCCGATCGAGGCTGCGGCGCGCGTCGAGGCCGCGCTGATCGAAGCCCGCCGTATCCACGGGCAGCTCTGACCCGCCTCAGGAGCCGAACGCCGCAAGGGCGGCCTCCCGGAGGAGGCCGCCCTCGGCGTGAGAACGACAGACCCGATCAGGAAATCGGATCAGAAGTCCATGTCACCGCCCGGCATGCCGCCGCCGGCGGCCGCAGCGGCCTTCTCCGGCTTGTCGGCGATGACGGCCTCGGTGGTGAGGAACAGCGCCGCGATGGAGGCGGCGTTCTGCAGGGCGGAGCGGGTGACCTTGGCGGGGTCGATGATGCCGGAGGCGATCAGGTCGACGTACTCGTTGGTCGCGGCGTTCAGGCCGTGGCCGGCGGGCAGGTTGCGGACCTTCTCGACCACGACGCCGCCCTCGAGGCCGGCGTTGGTGGCGATCTGCTTGATCGGGGCCTCGAGCGCCACGCGGACGATGTTGGCACCGGTGGCCTCGTCGCCGTCCAGCTCCAGCTTCTCGAACGCGACACCGGCCTGCAGCAGGGCGACGCCACCACCGGCGACGATGCCCTCCTCGACGGCGGCCTTGGCGTTGCGCACCGCGTCCTCGATGCGGTGCTTGCGCTCCTTGAGCTCGACCTCGGTGGCCGCGCCGGCCTTGATGACGGCCACGCCGCCGGCCAGCTTGGCGAGGCGCTCCTGGAGCTTCTCGCGGTCGTAGTCCGAGTCGGAGTTCTCGATCTCGGCGCGGATCTGGTTGACGCGACCGGCGACCTGGTCGCTGTCGCCGCCGCCGTCGACGATGGTGGTCTCGTCCTTGGTGATGACGACCTTGCGGGCGGTGCCCAGCAGGTCCAGGCCGGCGTTCTCGAGCTTGAGGCCGACCTCCTCGGAGATCACGGTGCCGCCGGTCAGGATGGCGATGTCGCCCAGCATGGCCTTGCGGCGGTCGCCGAAGCCCGGGGCCTTGACGGCGACGGACTTGAAGGTGCCGCGGATCTTGTTCACGACCAGGGTCGACAGGGCCTCGCCCTCGACGTCCTCGGCGATGATGACGAGCGGCTTGCCGCTCTGCATGACCTTCTCCAGCAGCGGGAGGAGGTCCTTGACCGAGGAGATCTTGGAGTTGGCGATGAGGATGTACGGGTCCTCGAAGCTCGCCTCCATGCGCTCCAGGTCGGTGGCGAAGTAGGCGGAGATGTAGCCCTTGTCGAAGCGCATGCCCTCGGTGAGCTCGAGCTCCAGGCCGAAGGTGTTGCTCTCCTCGACGGTGATGACGCCTTCCTTGCCGACCTTGTCCATGGCCTCGGCGATGAGCTCGCCGATCTGGGTGTCGGCGGCCGAGATGGAGGCGGTGGAGGCGATCTGCTCCTTGGTCTCCACGTCCTTGGCCTGGGCCAGCAGCTGGTCGGAGACGGCGGCGACGGCCTTCTCGATGCCGCGCTTCAGGGCCATCGGGTTGGCGCCGGCGGCGACGTTGCGCAGGCCCTCGCGGACGAGCGCCTGGGCGAGCACGGTGGCGGTGGTGGTGCCGTCACCCGCGACGTCGTCGGTCTTCTTGGCGACCTCCTTGACGAGCTCGGCGCCGATCTTCTCGTACGGGTCCTCGAGCTCGATCTCCTTGGCGATGGAGACACCGTCGTTGGTGATCGTGGGGGCGCCCCACTTCTTCTCCAGGACGACGTTGCGACCCTTGGGGCCGAGCGTCACCTTCACGGCGTCGGCAAGCTGGTTCATGCCACGCTCAAGGCCGCGGCGGGCTTCCTCGTCAAAGGCGATGATCTTGGCCATCAGAAGTGGTCCTCCGGGACACGGTCGACTGCTCGGACCAAGGGGTGCCCGCGACGGACGGCCCAGGAGAGCGGGGGTCCTGTCCCCTACCGCTTCCGGGGCCTCACCGGCCCGGTCCGTTGTCACTCTCACGCTGTGAGTGCTAACGCCAATGATTAGCACTCAGGGGTGCCGAGTGCAAGCCCATTCGGCACGCTCCGGCGACCCTTCCGGGAAACCCGCAGGCCGGGCCGGAGAACGCCGACAGGCCCGCCCCGGACGCGTCGCGCCGGGGACGGACCTGCCGTCTGTATCTGCGTGTGTGCGGTCTACCGGAGCCGTCAGGCGCCGGCGGCCCGGACCATGTCGGCCTGCGGACCCTTCTGACCCTGCGAGATCTCGAACTCGACCCGCTGGCCCTCTTCCAGGGTGCGGTAGCCGTCCATCTGGATCGCGCTGTAGTGGACGAACACGTCCGCTCCACCGTCGACCGCGATGAAGCCGTAGCCCTTCTCGGCGTTGAACCACTTGACGGTGCCCTGAGCCATTCCGAACTCCCCTTGTGCTGTGCTGGCCCTTCAGAGATCCGCGGGACGCGGACCCGGAGGTCTGGAAGGCCGGCCTGTGGGGACTCCCCCCCGTACGGCGCAGCCTCTGTCGCGGCTGAATGTATCCGGATATGCGCCCTCTGCAACAGGCCCCAATTTCACGGAAAGGCCGGGCCCCGCAGGGGATATGACGGGGCGAAAGGTATGGGGCGCGACAATTGCCACCGGACATAACGGACGTATCACCGCAAATTGCCGGAAGAATTCTGACGGCGGCCTGACAGGACGGGCGGTAAGCGGTCCGCGCATGTCTCGGAGCGCGGGACGGAACGGAGCCTGCGCGAGGTGCGGTGCGGTGAAAAACGAGGATTGGAACGGGCCTTGGCGGGGAACGGCCCGACCGGCACTCTACTCCCCCGCAGGTGCCGGAATTCCAGCGACCCGCCGGGCCGGAAACCGCAGGTGCCCGGCCCGGCAAAGGGCCGGCGGGCGGGTCCGGCCGGGCCGCTGCGCCGAACCGCCGCCAGGCGGGCCGGAAATCCGAATTCCGGGCCTGGCGGCGGCGGGGCGAATGCGCGGGGCGGCGTCAGCAGCCGCCGGCGACCGCCGGAATGATCGACACCGAGGCGCCGTCCTTGATCTCGGTCTCCAGGCCGTCGGCGAAGCGCACGTCGTCGTCGTTGACGTACACGTTGACGAAGCGGCGCAGCTTGCCGGTGTCGTCCAGCAGGCGGGCGGCGATGCCGGCGTGGTTCGCCTCCAGGTCCGCGATCACGGCGGACAGGGTGCCGCCCTCGGCGGTCACCTCGGCGGCGCCGCCGGTGTAGGTGCGGAGGATGGTGGGGATGCGGACGGTGGCGCTCATGATGGGTGGCTCCTCGGACGTGGGGGGGTTCAGGCGGAGGCGAGGCCGGCGGCGCGGAAGGACTCCAGCGTCGGGCGGATCACGGCGGTCATGCCGGAGTCGGCGACCGCGTCGAGGGTCTTCAGGCCGTCGCCGGTGTTGATCGCGACGGTCTCCTTGGACGGGTCCAGCCGACCGGTCTCGACCAGCTTCTTCAGCACGCCCACGGTGACGCCGCCCGCGGTCTCGGCGAAGATCCCCTCGGTGCGGGCCAGCAGCTTGATCGCCTCGACCACCTCGGCGTCGGTGACGTCCTCGACGGCGCCGCCGGTGCGGCGGGCGATGTCGAGCACGTACGGGCCGTCGGCGGGGTTGCCGATCGCCAGCGACTTGGCGATGGTGTCCGGCTTGACCGGCTTGATCACGTCGCGGCCGGCCTTGAAGGCGGCGGAGACCGGGGAGCAGCCCTCGGCCTGGGCGCCGAAGACCTTGTACGGCCGGTCCTCGACCAGGCCGAGCTTGATCAGCTCCTGCAGTCCCTTGTCGATCTTGGTGAGCTGGGAGCCGGAGGCGATCGGGATGACGATCTGCTCGGGCAGCCGCCAGCCGAGCTGCTCGCAGATCTCGAACGCCAGGGTCTTGGAGCCCTCGCCGTAGTACGGGCGGAGGTTGACGTTGACGAAGCCCCAGCCCTCGCCGGCCGGGTCGCCGATCAGCTCCGAGCAGAACCGGTTCACGTCGTCGTAGTTGCCGTCGATGCCGACCAGCTCGCCGCCGTACACCCCGGCCATCACGACCTTGCCCTGCTCCAGGTCGTGCGGGATGAACACGCAGGACTTGAAGCCGGCCCGGGCCGCGGCGGCGCCCACCGCACCCGCCAGGTTTCCGGTGGACGAGCAGGACAGCGTGGTGAAGTCGAACGCGCGGGCGGCCTCGATCGCGCAGGCCACCACCCGGTCCTTGAAGGAGTGGGTGGGGTTGCCGGAGTCGTCCTTGACGTGCAGCTGGGCGGTGAAGCCCAGCTCGCGGCCCAGGTTGTCGGCCTTCACCAGCGGCGTCCAGCCCGGGTTCAGGTTCGGCTTGCCGGCCACGTCGGCGGGGACGGGCAGCAGCGGCGCGTAGCGCCAGATCGACGCCGGGCCGGCCTCGATGCGCTTGCGCAGCTCGTCGGCGTCGTAGCCCGCGTAGTCGTAGGCGATCTCCAGCGGGCCGAAGCACTCCAGGCAGGCGAAGCTCGGGCCGAGCGGGAAGCGGGTGCCGCACTCGCGACAGGACAGCGCGGTGGCCGGACCGAGGTCGACGGCGACGGGTGCGGGGGTGTCAACAGCCATGGTGGCGAGGCCCTTTCTCCTCATCTTCCCCGGGTCGCGGTCGCGCCCGGGCCGGAATTGGCACCTGTCCCGCCGGGCCTGCGAGGCCGCGCGGGAGGGTTGCCGGGACGTCAACGGGCCGTTCCCTCAGTCCCTCTGGATGAGCTCTGTGAAGTTGTGGTCGTACGCTGCGAGCGACCCCGGCGTGCGAAGGTCCGAGCGCAGTACGAAGACTGTAACCGAAGGCCCGTGCCGTCCAACCCGACCGTCCGACACCCGAGACGGACCGAGACAGGGAGCGAGATCTTGGCCGACCAGCCCGAGCCCGGGGTACTGCCGGAGGTGGCCGACTGGCTGCGCCGCCGGTCCTGGACGGCCGCCGACCGGCCACTCGACCTGCTGCTCGCCGCCAAGCGCGCCGCCGGCACCGCCGGCACCGTCAGCGTGGTGCTGCCCGCCTTGGACGAGGAGACCACCGTCGGCGAGATCGTGGCCGCGATCCGCACCGAGCTGATGGAGCGCGTCCCGCTGGTCGACGAGCTGCTGGTGGTCGACTCCGGCTCGGTGGACGGCACCGCCGCCGCCGCGGCCGCCGCCGGTGCCCGGGTGGTGCACCGGGACGCCATCCTGCCCCGGCTGCCCGCCGCCCCCGGCAAGGGCGAGGTGCTGTGGCGGGCGCTGCTCGCCAGCAGCGGCGCGATCGTCTGCTACGTCGACGCGGACCTGCGCGAGTTCGACCCGGCGTTCGTCTCCGGCATCGTCGGCCCGCTGCTCACCGACCCGGCCCTGCAGCTGGTCAAGGCCATGTACGACCGCCCGTTCGAGGCCGACGGGGCGGTCGTCCCGGCCGGCGGCGGCCGGGTCACCGAACTGGTCGCCCGCCCGCTGCTCAACCTGCACTGGCCGCAGCTGGCCGGCTTCGTCCAGCCCCTCGGCGGCGAGTACGCGGCCCGCCGCAGCCTGCTGGAGCGGCTGCCCTTCCCGACCGGCTACGGCGTCGAACTCGGGCTGCTGGTCGATGCGTTGGAACTGGTCGGGCTGGACGCGCTGGCCCAGGTCGACGTCGGCGTCCGGCACCACCGGCACCAGGACGGCCAGGCCCTCGGCCGGATGGCCGCCACCATCTACCGCACCGCGCTGGAACGCCTCGACCGCACCCACCGCCTGAAGGCCGACCCCGACCTGGTCCGCCCCCTCCTCACCCAGTACACCCGCACCCCCACCGGCTTCACCCCCCGCACCCACCCCGTCCCGGCCACCGAACGCCCCCCGATGACCACCGTCCCGGAGTACCGCAACCGCTGACCGCCCACCCGCGTCCGCCCCGGCGCGGAAGCCCGCCCCGGCACCGCCTCCCGCCCGCCGTGCCCGGCCCGCCGCGTTCGCCGAGCGGCCGCGCCGGCGGCGGCCGACCCCGAGTGTTCACCCGGTGCGGGCCGCGCCGGGTGGTTTGGTCCGCTGATCACACGGCAAGGTTGGCTGTATGGCCGATCACGCGTCCGAACGCCCCCAGCAGTCCGGAGCCGCCCCGATCCTGGTGGCCTCCAACCGCGGGCCGGTGTCCTTCCGCACGGAGGACGACGGCACGCTGAGCCTCCGCAGAGGCGGCGGCGGCCTGGTCTCCGGGCTCTCCGCGATCGACGACCCGAACGCCGTCTGGGTCTGCGCCGCCCTCTCCGACGCCGACCGCACCGCCGCCCGGAAGGCGCCCGACGGACGCCTCGACCGGGCCGGCCACGACGTCGGCGGACAGGCCGTCCGCATGCTCGACATCGACCCGGAGACCTTCGCCCGGGCCTACAACGGCGTCGCCAACTCCACCCTGTGGTTCGTCCACCACCTGCTGTACCGGACCCCCGTCCAGCCCGCCTTCGACGCGGACTTCCGCACCGAATGGGACGCCTACCGGGCCTACAACACCGCCTTCGCCGAGGCCCTCGCCGCCGAGGCCGCCCCCGGCGCCGCCGTCCTGGTGCAGGACTACCACCTGTCGCTGGCCCCCGCGCTGCTCCGGGCCCTCCGCCCCGACCTGCGCATCGGCCACTTCTCGCACACCCCCTGGGCCCCGCCCGACTACTACCGGCTGCTGCCCGATGACGTCGCCGCCGACGTCCTCGAAGGCATCCTCGGCG
Organism: Kitasatospora sp. NPDC059646; assembly: GCF_042734615.1. NCBI lineage: Bacteria > Bacillati > Actinomycetota > Actinomycetes > Kitasatosporales > Streptomycetaceae > Kitasatospora > Kitasatospora sp. NPDC059646. Next base: position 12,039 of record NZ_JBHWDS010000018.1, on the reverse strand, counting down.
CCGACCGGGCCGCCTTCCTCACCCGCCGCTGGGCGCTCGCCTTCGCCGACTGCTGCGAGGCCCTCCTCGGCGCCGACGTCGACCGCGACGCCCTGACCGTCACCCACGCCGGCCGCACCACTCGGCTCGGCGTCCACGGCCTCGGCGCCGACGGCGAGTTCCTGCGCGAACGCGCCCACCGGCCGGACGTCGACGAGCGTCTCACCGCGCTGCGGGAGGCCGTCGGCGACCGCCGCACGATCGTCCGGGTCGACCGCACCGAGCTCAGCAAGAACATCGTCCGCGGCCTGCTCGCCTACCGGCACCTGCTCCGCAGCCGCCCCGAGTGGCTCGACCGGGTCGTCCACATCGCCTTCGCCTACCCCTCGCGCACCGACCTCGCCGAGTACCGCGAGTACACCGCGGCGGTGCGGCGGATCGCCGAGGAGATCAACGCCGAGTTCGGCACCGCGGACTGGCAGCCGGTCCTGCTGCACGTCGACGACGACTTCCCGCGCTCCCTCGCCGCGTACCGGCTGGCCGACGTCGCCCTGGTGAACCCCATCCGCGACGGCATGAACCTGGTCGCCAAGGAGGTCCCGGTCGTCTCCGACCACGGCTGCGCCCTGGTCCTGTCCCGCGAGGCCGGCGCCCACGAGGAGCTGGCCGACGACGCGATCACCGTCAACCCCTTCGACGTCATCGCCACCGCGGACGCCCTGGCCCGGGCCCTCGACATGCCCGCGGCCGAACGCGCCGAGCGCACCGGGCGACTGGCTGCTGCGGCGACGGCGCTGCCGCCGCAGCAGTGGTTCCTCGACCAGTTGGGGGCGCTGTGACAGGGGCGCCCGCCGTCACCCCCGCAGCAGCTCGGCCAGCTCCGTGAGCAGGTCGACCACGCCCGCCGGCCCCGCCACCACCAGGTCGGCGCGGTCGGCGAGTTCGCGGACGGGGGGTTCGCCGGTGACCGGCCCGCTGCAGACCAGCAGACCGGGGTGGCCCTGCTCCCGGCGCCGGGAGACCTCCGCGTACGCGGCGAGGTCGCCGAGGTCGTCGCCGGCGAACAGCACGGGGCCGGCCCGGCGTTCCGCCAGGAACTCCCGGAGGGCGGTGCCCTTGTCGACGCCGGGCGGGCGGAGTTCGAGCACCATCCGGCCGGGCTCGACCATCAGGCCGTGGCGGGCGGCGAGCTCGGCCAGGGGTGCGCGGAGGAGTTCCAGCGTGCCGTCGGGGTCGTCCGCCCGCCGGGTGTGCACGGCCAGCGCGCGCTCCTTGTCCTCCACGAAGGTTCCCTCGGGCGCCTTCAACTCGTCGAGCAGCGCGGGGAGTTCGGCCCGCACGGCGGCGACGCCGGGCGGCAGCGGGGCGGCGCTGACGCCGCGCCCGGAGTCCCAGCGTTCGGCCCCGTAGTGTCCGAGGACGGTGAGGTGTTCGAGGCCGGGGGTGTCGGCGAAGCCGCCGTACGCGGCGGCGGTCGCGGCGGGCCGCCCGGTGACGACGACCACCGAGCCGACCAGCGGGGCGAGCGCGGTGAGGGCGGGGACGACGCCGGGGTGGGCGCGGGCCTGTTCCGGGTCGGCGACGATCGGCGCGAGCGTGCCGTCGAAGTCGAGTCCCACGACCGCGGAGCGCGGGTCGGCGAGCAGGCCCGCCAGTCCGGTCCGACCTGCCTGGGACGTGATCTGCTCAGCAATTCCCATGCCCCAGACGCTACCCGGCGCCGGCCGTCCGCGGGCGCGTCTCACTGCCTGGCGTCGCGCCGGGTCTGCCGGACCCGGCGCAGCCGGTTGACCAGGACGGGGTCGTGGGCGAGGGCTTCCGGCCGGTCGAGCAGGGCGTTGAGGAGCTGGTAGTAGCGGGTGGCGGAGATGCCGAGCTCCTGCCGGATCGCCTGCTCCTTGGCGCCGGCGGTCCGCCACCCGCGTGCCTCCAGTTCGAGTACCGCCCGGTCGCGGTCGGTCAGTTCGGCCATGCGTCCAGGCTAGTCGCGGCGGCTGTCAGCCCTTGCGGGCCCGGGAGGCCTCGGCCGCCGCGGCGCTCTGGAGCTCGCCGAGCACGTCCTCGCCGCCGGGCTTCACGGCCTCGCCCATGCGCTGCTTGAGCATGCTGGAGACCTTGTCCCAGGACGGGTCGCCGAGCGGGTAGAAGTTGGCGTTCGGCAGCGCGTTGAGGAACTCGGTGAGGTCCTTGTGGGCGGGGTTGGCGGACATCTCGTCGAGGGTGTCCTGGGTGACGGGCAGCATGTTGTACTGCTCGTCGAACTTGAGGGTGTTCTCCTTCTTGTAGACGAAGTTGAGGAACTTCTTGATCTCCGCCCGGTGGCCGTTCTCCTTGAACGCCATCATCCAGTCGGCGACGCCGAGGGTGGCGGGCTTGACGGTCTTGTCCTTGCGCGGGATCGCGGCGGTGCCGTACTTGATGTTGCCGGCGACGGCCTTGCTGACCAGTCCGGGGTGGCCGTTGAGCATGGCGACCTTGCCGGCGGCGAAGTCCGCGAACGCGGTCTTGCGGTCGACCTTGGCGGGGTCGTCGTAGGTGAGGCGCTTGTCGACCAGGCTGGTGCGCAGCCAGTTGAAGGTGGAACGGTTCTGCGGGCTGTCGATGGTGTAGTTGCCGGCGTTGTCGGAGAGTCCGCCGCCGCCGCTCATGGTCCAGATCATCGACTCGCCCTGGGCCTCCTCGGGGCCGAGCGGCAGCGCGTACGGGATGACGCCGGGGGCCTTGGCCTTGACCAGTTCGGCGTCGCGGCGCAGTTCGTCCCAGGTGGTGGGCGGGGCGGTGATGCCGGCCTTGTCGAAGATGTCCTTGTTGTAGAAGAACACCCGGCTGGAGGAGATGAACGGGATGCCGTACTGGCTGCCGAGCACCTGTCCGGCCTTGGCGAACGAGTCCAGGATGTTGACCTGGGTGTCGATGGAGAGCACGTCGCCGGCCGGGTAGAGGCGGTCGGCGGCGACCTGGTCGGCGTAGCCGCCGGTCTGCACGACGTCGGGGGTCTTGCCCTTGGCGATCAGGTCGGCGATGTGCTTGTCGATGTCGGTCCAGCCGACCACGTCGACGCGGATCTTGATGTCGGGGTTGGCGGCCTCGAAGCGGCGGGCGAGGTCGTTCCAGTAGATCGCGCTGGAGTTGGTCTCGTTGTCGCCGTAGTCGGCTGCGACCAGGCTGAGCGTGACACCCCCCGACATGTCCAGGGCACCGCAGCCGGTGAGCAGCAGGGACCCGACGATGGGCAGGGGGAGCAGCGCTGATCGCTTCACAGATGGACCGCCTTCAGGAGGGTGACAGCGTGACCCTGACAGCCGCTCCAGGTAGTGGTCCACACCTGTGGGGACGGAGTTATCGAAGTGTCAGATCGTGTTTCGCTCAGCGTGACACATCATCAAGAACTGTCCGGTAATGGGACGTTCACGCTTTGAGCACCGTCACGCCGGCGTCCGCGAAGGCGGCCGCCAGACCGTCCTCGACCTGGTCGTCGGTGACCAGCGTGTCCACCCGGTCCAGGCCGCAGATCCGGGCGAAGGCGCGGTGGCCCAGCTTGGAGGAGTCGGCGGCCACCACCACCCGGCGGGCCCGCTCGGCGAGCAGCCGGTTGACCGCCGCCTCGCCCTCGTGGTGGGCCGTGGCGCCGTGCCCGGCGTCGATCGCGTCCACGCCCAGCACCGTGGTGTCCAGAGCGAGTTCGCCGAGCACCTGGGCGGCCAGCGGACCGATCAGCTCGTAGGACTGCGGGCGGGCGACGCCACCGGTGACGACGATCTTCACCTGCGGACGGACCGTCAGCTCGTTGGCGATGTTGAGCGCGTTGGTGACCACGGTGAGGCTCTGGCCGTTCTCGGGGTGCTCGGCCAGGTCGGGGCGGACCGCGAGGGCGCGGGCCACCTCGGTGGTGGTGGTGCCGCCGTTCAGGCCGACCACCTCGCCGGGGGCGATCAGGCCGGCCACCAGGGCGCCGATCCGCTGCTTGGCGTCGGCGTTCCGGGCGGTCTTGTAGCGCAGCGGCAGATCGTAGGAGACGCTGTGCGCCACCGCACCGCCCCGGGTGCGGGTGACCATCTGCTGGCGGGCCAGCTGGTCGAGGTCGCGCCGGATGGTGGCGGCCGAGACGTCCAGTGCGGCGGCCGCCTCCTCGACGTCCAACTTGCCGTGCTCGGCCAGCAGTTCCAGCAGCGCGTTCCACCGCTCGTACCTGGACATCGTTCCGCTCCTCCCGCGCTCGCCACCGCGCGCCCCGCGGCCGGTCCGGACAGCTTCGCACAACCGGGTCGTCGCCAGTGCATTGCGCAGTGATGCGCGAAACGGCTATAAATCAATCAGATTTGCGCACACTTCCTGTGTCGTCGCCCGGATACCGTCGAAGGAGTCCGCACCCATGCCGCACCCGTCCCTGACCGGCGAGGAGATCGCCACCCAGCCCGAGAACTGGCGCACCGCCGCGGCGCTGGCGGCGAGCGGCCCGGCCGGCCTGCCGCAGCGCGGCGAGCGCGTGGCCGTGGTCGGCTGCGGCACCTCGTGGTTCATGGCGCAGGCGTACGCCGCGCTCCGCGAGTCCGGCGGCCACGGCGAGACCGACGCCTTCGCCGCGTCCGAGTTCCCGCACGGCCGCCGCTACGACCGGGTGCTGGCGATCACCCGCTCCGGCACCACCACCGAGGTGCTGCGGCTGCTGGCCGACACCGACCTGCCGAGCACCGCGATCACCGCCTGCACCGACCAGCCGGTGGCCGCCTCCGCCGGCCACCTGATCGACCTGGGCTTCGCCGACGAGCGCTCGGTGGTGCAGACCCGCTTCGCCACCACCGTGCTCGCCCTGCTCCGCGCCCACCTGGAGCTGGAGGAGGCCCGCCCCGCCGGGGTCGCCACCGTCGCCGAGGCCGCCGCGGACGCCGAGCGCGCGGTCGCCTGGCAGGTGCCGCAGGAGCTGGTCGAGCTGGAGCAGATCTCCTTCCTCGGCGCGGGCTGGACCAACGGCCTGGCCCAGGAGGCCGGACTGAAGATGCGCGAGGCGGCGCTCGCCTGGACCGAGGCGTACCCGGCGATGGAGTACCGGCACGGCCCGATCTCGATCACCGCCCCCGGCCGCGCCGCCTGGGCCTTCGGCGCGCTGCCGGTCGGCCTGGCGGACGAGGTGGCGGCGGTCGGCGGGCGGCTGGTGGCCGACTCCGGCGCGGGCGGCCTGGACCCGCTGGCCGACCTGGTGCGGGTGCACAAGCTGGCGGTCGCACTGGCCGCGCACCGCGGCCTGAACCCGGACGAGCCGCGCAACCTGACCCGCTCGATCATCCTGTCCTGACCGCCCGCCCCGGTCCGGCAAAACCCCCAGGAGTCGCCAAAGAGCGATAAACCTCACCTCCCAGGACCAGACCAATCGAGCAACTGGACTAGACCTCTTCGACTCGGCCAAGGGAAACTGTCCCCCGTGAAGCACGTCATCGCACTCGATGTAGGCGGCACCGGCATGAAGGCCGCGCTGGTCGCCCAGGACGGCTCCGTGCTGTACGAGGCACGCCGACCGACCGGGCGGGAGCACGGCACCGACGCCGTCGTCGCCACCATCCTCGACTTCGCCGCCGACCTGGCGCAGGAGGGCCGCACCCGGTTCGGTGCCGCCCCCCTCGCGGCAGGCGTCGCCGTGCCGGGGACGATCGACGAGAAGAACGGGATCGCGGTCTTCTCCGCCAACCTCGGCTGGCGGGACCTGCCGATGCGCAAGCTGCTCGGCGAGCGCCTCGGCAACATCCCGGTCGCCCTCGGCCACGACGTCCGCTCCGGCGGCCTCGCCGAGGGCCGGATCGGGGCCGGCCGGGGGGTCGACCGGTTCCTGTTCATCGCGCTCGGCACCGGCATCGCCGGCGCGATCGGCATCGGCGGATCCATCGAGGCCGGCGCCCACGGCTACGGCGGCGAGATCGGACACGTGGTGGTCCGCCCCGGCGGCCCGCTCTGCGGCTGCGGCGCCCGCGGCTGCCTGGAGACCCTGGCCTCCGCCTCCGCGGTGTCCCGGGCCTGGGCCGAGGCCACCGGCGACCCGGACGCCGACGCCGCCGCCTGCGCGCTGGCCGTCGAGGCCGGCGACCCGGCGGCCGTCGAGGTCTGGCAGGACGCGGTGGACGCCCTCGCCGACGGCATCGTGCTGGCGCAGAGCCTGCTCGACCCGTCGACGGTGATCGTCGGCGGCGGGCTGGCCGAGGCCGGTGACACCCTCTTCACGCCGCTGCGCGCCGCGGTGACCGAGCGGTTGACCTTCCAGATGCCCCCGAAGGTCGTTCCGGCCATGCTCAAAGACACCGCCGCGTCCCTGGGCGCCGGTTTGCTCGCCTGGGATCTGCTCTCCATGGAGGTGACCGCGTGACCGCGGACCGAACTGCACTGGCCGGCGCCCGACTGGTCCTGCCCGGCGGGGTGATCGAAGGCGGCCGGCTCACGGTCGAGGGGCCGCGCATCGCGGACCTCGGCGGCGAGACCGCGGCCGGCGACCTCGACCTGACCGGGTACACCGTCGTCCCCGGCTTCGTCGACCTGCACGTGCACGGCGGCGGCGGCGCGAGCTACGCCTCCGGGAGCGCCGAGGAGGCGCTCACCGCCGCCCGCACGCACCTGGAGCACGGCACCACCACGACGATGGCCTCCACCGTCACCGGCGAGATCGACGACGTCTGCCGCCAGGCGGCCGTCCTCTCCGAACTCGTCGAGGACGGCGTGCTGGCCGGCATCCACTTCGAGGGGCCCTTCATCTCGCACAACCGGTGCGGCGCCCACCGCCCCGACCTGCTGCGCGACCCCGACCCGGCGCTGGTGCGCAAGCTCGCCGACGCCGCCCGCGGCCACGCGAAGATGTTCACCCTCGCCCCGGAGCTGCCCGGCGGCCTGGAGTCCGTCCGGATGCTCGCCGAGCAGGGCATCATCGCCGCCGTCGGCCACACCGACTCCGACTACGCGGTCACCCTGGAGGCGATCGACGCCGGAGCCACCGTCGCCACCCACCTGTTCAACGCGATGCCGGGCATCCAGCACCGCGCCCCGGGCCCGATCGTCGCGCTGCTGGAGGACGAGCGGGTCACCGTCGAGCTGATCAACGACGGCATCCACCTGCACCCGTCGGTGCTCGAACTCGCCTACGGCACGGCCGGCGCCGACCGGGTCGCGCTGATCACCGACGCGATGGGCGCGGCCGGCATGGGCGACGGCCTGTACCCGCTCGGCCCGCTCCAGGTCCGGGTCGAGGACGGCGTGGCCCGCCTCGTCGAGGGCGGCTCCATCGCCGGCTCCACCCTCACCCTGGACGTCGCCTTCCGGCGCGCCGTCACCGTGCTCGGCCTCTCCCTGAACCAGGCCGTCACCTCGCTGTCCACCGTCCCGGCCCGGCTGATGGGCCTGGCCGACACCCTCGGCACCCTGGAGGCAGGCAAGAACGCCGACCTCGTCGTCCTCGACTCCGACACCTACGAGCTCGCCGCGGTGATGCGCCGCGGCGAGTGGATCGTCGGCGCGGACCGCTTCACCAGGGCCGGCAACCCGGCCTGACCCGGCTGGGGGCCGTCCCCCGGTCGCTCCCGCACGCGTGGGGGTGAGCAGCGGAACCTGCGCCTCGTTGCTCACCCCGACCGGGAGACCCCCTTGCCGCTCGTCCCCACCTCCGACCTGCTCGCGTCCGCCGCCGCCGAAGGGCGCGGACTGCCCGCCTTCAACGTGATCACGCTGGAGCACGCCGAGGCGATCGCCGCCGGCGCCGAAGCCGTCGGCACGCCCGTCGTGCTGCAGCTCAGCCAGAACGCGATCGCCTACCGCGGCGGCCGCCTGCTGCCGATCGCCCGGGCCTGCGCGGAGATCGCCGCCGCCGCCCGGGTGCCCGTCTCGCTCCACCTCGACCACGTCGAGAACTTCGACCTGCTGCGCGCGGCCCCCGCCGCCGGGTTCTCCTCCGCGATGTTCGACGCCTCCGCGCTGCCGCACGACGAGAACGTCAAGGCCACCGCCGAGGCCGCCGCCTGGGCGCACCGCCACGGCCTGCACCTGGAGGCCGAACTCGGCCGGGTCGGCGGCAAGGACGGCGAGCCGCCGCTGTCCGCGCACGCCCCCGGCGCCCGCACCGACCCGGCGGAGGCGGCCCGCTACGTCGCCGACACCGCCGTCGACGCGCTCGCCGTCGCCGTCGGCTCCTCGCACGCGATGACCTCGCGCACCGCCGACCTCGACCTCGCGCTGATCGGCGAACTGGCCGCCGCCGTCCCCGTCCCGCTGGTCCTGCACGGCAGCTCCGGCGTGCCCGACGAGCAGCTGGCCGCGGCCGTCGCGGCCGGCATGGTGAAGGTCAACATCGGCACGGCCCTCAACCTGGCCTACACCCCCGCCGTCCGCGACCACCTGACGGCCCGCCCGGACACCACCGACCCGCGCAAGTACCTCACCGCCGCCCGGGACGCCATGACCCGCACCGTCGAACAGCTGGCCCGGGTGGTCGCCGCGGCCCGCTGACCCCTCAGCCCGACGCCACTCGCTGCGCCGCGGCGACCTGGGCCGCCACGGCGGCCCGGGCCGCCGCCAAGGCATCGGCGTGCTCACGGACGGCCTGCTCCTGGGCGGCGAAGTCCACCGCGTACCAGACACCCACCACGTTGTGGCGGTGACGGCACTCCGCGTCGGCCCGGGCCACCCGTAGTTCGTGTTCTCCGGGCAGTGGCGTCCGCGACCACTCCGGATCGGTCAGTGCCGCCACCGGGTCCGGGTAGTCGAAGCCGGATTCCTTCATGCACGCCGACCACAGCGCGAACACGGCCCGGGTCCGCGGATCGTCCTGCGAGCGCCGCAGGGTGTCGAGCTTCAGGTCCTCCGCGATCTGGGCGTTGCCCAGCCGCCCTCCGAGCGAGCCGGTCAACGCCTTCATGGCCTCCCCGGCACACCCGTGATCCGGTACGACCTGGCCGTTGACGACCTGGCCGCCGGGCCCGAACTTGCTGCCGGAGCCGTCCGACCCGGTCATGGCCGCGGCAGCCCCGGGCAGGGTGGTGTCCACCCCCGCGCTCCACCGGTTCTGGCCCGCCCGCAGCCCGCCCTCGGGGTGGTAGCCCCACACCGCCATCAACCGGGCGCTCTGGTGACCGTAACGTCCGTCCACCCGGGTCGTCGGGGCGTCACTGTCCCGCGGAACGGCGTCCGGCATCGTGTACGTCAGCCCGAACCGCGCGGCGCACTGCGCCAGCAGGCGCTGCTGCGTGCCGATCACCAACGCCTCCTGCGCGGGGGTCAGCAAATAGGAATCCAGCGGCAGCGGACGGTCGTTGGCCGAATCGAGTACGGGCACCTGCCCGACGGAGGGCACCGCGGAAGGCGTCCCCGCGTCGGCCGCCGGGGCCGGGGACGGGCCGCCGCAGGCGGCCGCGGCCAGCATCGGCAGGAAGGCAACAGCAGTGGCGAGGCGGCGCAGTCGCGACACCCGTGCTCCTCTCGGATCGATCGACCGGTCAGGCATGGCGCACCAACGGACCGGGCCGTCCGATCCGCGCGGAATCGGACGGCCCGGCGCTCGTCGCGGTGTCAGGAAGTGCGGCCCGACGCGTTGTTGTTGCGCATCGACCCGTTCAGGTCGGCCAGGCCGTAGGCGGGGATGCTCTGGCACGAGTAGCTGCAGTCGTAGTTGACGCTGTAGTACACCGTGAAGCCGACGGTCAGGCTGCTGTCCATCGCCGCCGCGTTGTTGCGCACGGGCTGGCCGGCACCGGAGCAGCCGAAGTGGCTGCACGAGAAGGTGTAGCCCGAGTAGTTCGCGATGTCGCCGCCCTGCTTGAACACCGCGCCGTACCCGCTGGCCCGCGGGCTGTAGTACAGGCAGACGAAGGCACCGGATCCCCCGCAGTCGGCGCCCGCCATGTCCGCCGAGGCCGGCGTTGCGGCAACCAGCCCGCTGGCCGCCATTCCCGCGGCCACCGCCAGTGCCGCGACCGTCCGCTTGAAGCGCATGTAGTCCCCTCCGATCAGGGGCGCTCTCGCCGAGCGCCCGCCGGACCAAGATCATAAAGTCCGCACGGCCCACCGGGGAAGGTTCGTGCGGACATGATCGGCCGGTGACCGGGCCGGACTACCAGCCCTGGACCTTGGAGGTCCCGTTCGGGGTGACAGCTATCTGGTCGAGCAGGAAGCCGCACTGGTTGTCGGCCTGGCAGGTCACCGAGATGGTGTGGTGGCCGGGCTGGGCGACGGTGCCGCTGACCCAGGACGAGTACCAGGAGCTCTCCGGCGGCAGACCGGGGCTGTAGTTGTTCAGCTTTATCGGGGTGTAGGTCGGCTTGCCGTCCACCGCGACCGTCGCGGTGGCGTTCGGGCCGCTGTTGTTGAAGCGCAGCCAGATCTGGAACGACCCGGCGGCGGGCACGTCGACGTCCCAGGAGACCGACGCGCCGACCGTGCGGAGGCCGTCGACGTACTTGCCGCCGGCTCCCTTCGCGCCCGCCACCTGCGTGGCGACGACGCTGCCGCCGCTGAGCTTCATGCCTGCGGCGTCGGCGACGTCCGTCCCGCCGGAGAGCGCGCTGGGGCTCGGCGCCGCGCTGGAGGGGGCCGCGCTCTGGGGGGCGGCCGGGGCGGTCGGGCTGTGCGTGGGGGAGGCCTGGTTCTTGCCGCCGTCCGGGTCGCCGGTGGACAGCGCGACGCCCGCGCCGACGGCGATCGCGGCGACCACCGCGACGGCGCCGATCACGGCGGCCTTGCCGCGGCCTGCCGGCCGGTCCTCGCCGGGCCGGGGCCGGGAGCGCTCGGCGTACCGGGACTGCTGCGGGAGCGCGGCGGTCTCCTGGCCGGGCGCGGCGACGGGGCCGGCGGGCGGCGGGGTCTGCGGGTGGGCGGGCCGCTCGCCGTAGTGGGCGCGGCCGACCTCCATCGGGCGGCTGTAGCCGGTGCGGGGCCGCTCGGGTGCGGGCTGCTCGCCCTCGGCGGGGCGGTACAGGTACGCGAAGGGGTCGTCCTCGCCCGCGCCGTCGGGCGCGCCGCCGTTGCTGCCGGCCGTGGTCACGGTCAACTCCCCAGTACTGGATGCTCTCGTACCCAGGGCACCCTACCTGCCGCCGCCGAGGACGGAACAAACGGTTCAGCCCGCCCGGCGGTGCGAGCGCTCGCCGCGCGAGCCGCGGGCCGCGCCGCCCCGGGTGCGCTTCTCGTCGTACATCCGCTCGTCCGCGGAGTGCAGGACCTCGTCGATGCTCATGCCGCAGCCGGCCCAGCCGATGCCGAGGCTGACGCCGACCCGGACCACCCGGTTGTCGATCCGCATCGGCGGGAGGATGGCGCTGCGCAGCCGCCCGGCGAGCTCCTTCGCCTCCTCGCGGCCGATCGCGTCGGCCAGCACCACGAACTCGTCGCCGCTCATCCGGGCGACCGTGTCGCCCTCCCGGACGACCTGCTGGAGCCGGCGGGCGATCTCGATCAGCACGGCGTCGCCGGCGTTGTGGCCGTAGCGGTCGTTGACCAGCTTGAAGCCGTCGAGGTCGCAGTAGAGGACGGCGAGGCCCTTGTCGGGGGCGGCCCGGCGCTGGCCGTGCCAGAGTTCGCCGTGCGCCGGGTCGGCGGGGACGACGGCGTGCACGTGGTGCGCGGGGGTGCCGTCGTGGCGGAGCACCTCGCCCGCGGCGAAGGCCTCGCGGTCGCGTTCCAGGGCCTCGTCCGGGGCCGCGTAGCCGTGCGCGAGGGCGGCGGGGGCGGCGGGGGCCGCCGGCCCGTCCTGGGCGGCGTGGGGCGGTTGGTGCGCGGCGCCGGGCGGCAGTGGCTGGCCGGGCAGTCCGGGGCGGGAACAGAGCCGGCGGGCGAGCCGGGCCCGCAGTTCGGCGCCGTTGGGCAGGCCGGTGAGGGCGTCGTGGCTGGCCCGGTGGGCGAGCTGGAGTTCGTGCCGCTTGCGGTCCTCGATGTCCTCGACGTGGGTGAGCAGGAAGCTCGGGCCCTCGGCGGCGTCGGCGACCACCCCGTTGGGCAGGGAGACCCACAGGTGGCCGCCCTCCCCGCGGGAGAGTCTCACTTCGGCCCCGCCGCCCACCGCGCGGGTGCGCAGCACCACGTACAGGTCGGCGGGGTGGT
>NZ_JBHWDS010000017.1:104516-151627 GCF_042734615.1 Kitasatospora sp. NPDC059646 | reverse complement strand
TGGTCTTTACTGATCCGGCGACCAGCGAGATCTACCCGACCTTTGTGGTCGGCAGCGTCAGCTGTGTTTACGCGTGAGGGCCCGTCCCGGCCGCGCGGGCCTGCCGGGTCAGTGCGAAGTGAGGGCCACCGAGGCCTCGGCGGTGTGCAGTTGGAAGGTGAGGGACTCCTGCAGGTACAGGTGCACGGTGGTGTCGTCGTGCGAGAGGTAGCCGATGGACAGGTCCTCGCCGAGGTGCAGTTCGAAGTCGCCGCCGCGGGCGGAGAGCAGCACGGCGCCCTCGACGGCGGGGGCCCAGATGATCTCGCCGTCGAGCAGCCGGGCCAGGTGGTTGTGGACCGGGTAGCCGTGGTCGGAGGTCTCGTTGACGGCCGTGTAGGTGTCGGCGCCGAGCAGCAGCGAGTAGGGGCCGCCGACGCCGGCCAGGCGCAGCGCGGTGAGGGCGCGGCTGACGGCGTTGGGGTAGTCGCGGACGTCCTCGGGGAGGGCGACGGGGTGGTTGCTGGAGCCGTCCCGGATGCCGGTGATGCCGGCGGCGGCGTAGCCGTCGAAGATGGCGCGGTCCTCGGCGAGGGCGATGGTGCGGGCGGCGTCCTTGACCGGGTCCCAGTCGGAGTCCTTGGAGCCGCGTTCGACGTCGTCCACGGCGGCCCGGGTGACGGTGAACGGGACGCGGAGTTCGACCAGCGCCCGGCACTCCCGGGCGCGGGCCCGGATGCCGTTGCCGGGGGCGGCGATGTCGGCGAGGTGGCCGGTGCCGACCGCGGCGAGCTCCGGGCCGTCGGGGCCGAGCAGGTCGACGACCCGGCGGCCGGCCAGGTGCAGGGTGAAGGTGCGCCGGGCCTCTTCCTCGATCTCGGCCCAGGCGGCGGTGGAGACGGGCGCCAGTTCGCGGTGCAGGTTGTTCACGGTGCGGTACTCCTCTTCAGGCTGCCGATGCGGAGACTGCCGTCCCGGGCCGGCGGGGGTGCGGGCGGGGCCGGTGGCTGCGGCGCCGGCGGGGCGTCGTGCCGGGCGCGGGCGGCGGCGGTGCCGGGCGCGGGCGGCGGGTCGTCCAGGAAGTCCGCGCTGGGGACGTGGAAGAAGGTGCCGGTGACGGCGGTGGAGAAGTCCAGCAGCCGGTCGTGGGCGGCTGGCCCGCGGCCGAGGAACATGTTGCGCAGCATCTCCTCGGTGACCCCCGGGTCGCGGGCGTAGCCGATGAAGTAGGTGCCGCACTCGCCGCCTTCGGTGAACGAGCCGAACGGCATGTTGAGCCGCCAGATGTCGCGTCCCTCGCCGTCCGGGCCGGTGACGGTGTTCAGGGCGACGTGCGAGTCGGCGGGCTTGGCGGCGTCGTCGAGTTCGATGTTGTCGAGCTTGGTGCGGCCGATCACGAGTTCCTGGCGCTCGGTGCTCAGCGCGTTCCACTCGGCCATGTCGTGCAGGTACTTCTGCACGATGACGTAGGAGCCGCCGGCGAAGGCCGGGTCCTCGTCGCCGATCAGCACGGCGTCGGCGGCGTCCTGGCCGTCCGGGTTCTCGGTGCCGTCGACGAAGCCGATCAGGTCGCGGCAGTCGAAGTACCGGAAGCCGTGGGTCTCGTCGACCACGCCGACCGCGGGGCCGAGCCGGCCGGTGATCTTCGTGGCGAGTTCGAAGCAGAGGTCCATGCGTTCGGCGCGGACGTGCAGCAGCAGGTCGCCGGGGGTGGCGGGGGCGAGGTGCCGGGGGCCGGCCAGCTCCTGGAACGGGTGCAGCTGGGCGGGCCGGGGGCCGGCGAACAGGCGGTCCCAGGCGTCCGATCCGATGCCGACCACCAGGGCCAGCCCGTCGTGCGGGGCGCGGCTGCTCACCGAGCGGGTCAGCCCTGCGAGGTCGGGCAGCAGGTCGCGGACGGCCTGCTCGCCGCCCTCCTCCAGGGCGAGCACCAGGAACACGGCGGCCCCGGTCAGATTGGTGAGGACCGGTTGGGGCTGCGGCATGGAGAGGGCTCCCAGGGGCTGCCGGGACGTGCGGACGCCCGCCGACCATACCCGGCAAAAGGGTCGAGATCCTGCCACAGCGCCCGAATCGGGCGTGTCTCCGGGCAGGTCAGCGGGGCTGCTGCTGCCGGCGCTCGTGCCGCAACTGCTCCAGCTCCTCGGTCATCCGGGTCAGGAACCGCACCACGGTGGCGACTTCCTCGGCCCGGAACTCGGACCGCACCCGGTCGGTGCAGTGCGCGACCGGCGTGAACCAGTCGAACGCCAGCCGGGCGGCGTCCGGGTGGTAGTGCACGTGCACCTGCCGCCGGTCGGCGGCGTCCCGGGTGCGGTGGACGTGCCCGGCGCGCTCCAGCCGGTCCAGCACGGCCGTCACCGCACCGGAGGTGAGGCCGAGTTCGGCCCGCAGCCGCCCCGGCGTGACGCCCGGCGGGTCGGCGGCCCGCAGCACCGCCAGGAGCGCCTGCACGTCGGTGGCGTGCAGGCCCTGGGCGGCCGCGAAGTCGTGCCCGAGCAGGTTCATCTCGGACGCCAGCCCCTGCAGCAGCCGCCCGAACTCCCGGTCGCCGTCCCGCTGCGCCACCACCTGCGCTCCTCACTCCGTGTCCTGCGGCCCGCCCCACGACCCCGGTTCCGTCTTCGGACCCCCGCCTGCCCAGACCCTAGCGCCACCGGCACACCGTCGAGATCTCTCAATCATTGAGATATCCTCCCGCCCATGCCGACCTCCCCGCGCCGCGCCCGGTTCCTGCTCCCGCTCGCCCTGCTGCTGGTCTGGCTGGCGCTCGGCGGCGCGTTCGGCCCGTTCGCCGGACGCCTCGGCGAGGTGTCCGCCAATGACGGGGCGTCATTCCTGCCGCGCAGCGCGGAATCCACCCGGGTGACCGAGCTGGAGCGGGCGTTCCGCACCGGGAGCACGCTGCCGGTGGTGCTGGTCTGGGAGGCGCAGGACGGTCCGGTCGGCGACCGGCTGCGGGCCGACGCCGGCCGCGCGCTGGCCGACGCCGCCGCGGTGCCGGGCGCCACCGGGCAGGCCTCGCCGCTGCTGCCCTCCGCGGACGGGCGCGCCCTGGAGGCGGTGGTGCAGCTGCGTGCCGACCTCGGCCCGGACACCAAGGCCGCGGTCCGGGAGATCCGGGAACGGGTCCGCGTGGCGGGCGCGACCGGCGGGGTGGCCGGGCCGGCGGCCGTCCTGGCCGACCTGTCCGGGGCGTTCGCCGGCATCGACGGCCTGCTGCTGGGGGTGGCGCTCGGCGTGGTGCTGCTGATCCTGCTGCTGGTGTACCGGGCGGTGCTGCTGCCGCTGCTGGTGATCGCCGGCGCGGTGTTCGCCCTCGCGGTGGCGTGCGCGGTCGTCTACGCGCTGGCCCGGCACGGCGTGGTGCGGGTGGACGGGCAGGTGCAGGGCCTGCTGTCGATCCTGGTGATCGGCGCGGCCACCGACTACGGCCTGCTGGTGTCCGCCCGCTTTCGGGAGGAACTCGCCGCCGGCCGCGACCGGTTCGACGCCGCCCGCACTGCGCTGCGCCGCTCCGCGGAGCCGGTCGCCGCCTCGGGCCTGACGGTCGGGCTGGGCCTGCTGGTGCTGCTGCTCTCGGACCTGACGAACAATCGGGCGCTCGGCCCGGTCGGCGCGATCGGCATCGCCTGCGCCGTCCTCGCCGCGCTGACGTTCCTCCCCGCGGTGCTGGCGCTGTGCGGCCGGGCCGCGTTCTGGCCGGCCCGACCCACCGCGGCGGGCGGCTCCGGCCGGCTGTGGCAGCGGGTCGCCGACCTGGTGGCCCGCCGCCCGCGCGCGCTGTGGGTGGGCTCGGTCGCGGTGCTGGCGGCGCTCGCCGCGTGCTCCCCGCTGCTGGACGCCCGCGGCGTGCCGCAGTCCGAACTCTTCACCACCGCCCAGCCGTCGGTGGCCGCGCAGCGCCTGCTGTCGGCGCACTTCCCGGGCGGCTCCGGCAACCCGGCGGTGATCGTCGCGGACGCCGGCCGGGCCGAGGAGGTGGCCGCGGCGGCGGCGCGGGTGCCCGGCGTGGCCTCGGTGCGCCCGTACACCGGCGGCGCGCCGTCCGACCCGCCGCTGGTCGCGGACGGGCGGGTCCGGCTGGACGCGACGCTCGCCGACCCGGCCGACAGCGACCCGGCGCTGGCCGCGGTCGGCCGGCTGCGGACGGCGGTGCACGCCGTGGACGGGGCGCACGCCCTGGTCGGCGGGTACTCGGCGCAGCAGGCCGACATCCGGCTGACGGCCCGTCACGACCGGGCGCTGATCATGCCGGTGGTGCTGCTGTGCATCCTGGCGGTGCTGGTGCTGCTGCTGCGCTCGGTGCTGGCGCCGGTGCTGCTGGCGGCGACGGTGGCACTGTCCTACCTGGCGACGCTGGGCGTCTCGGCGCTGGTGTTCCCGCACGTGTTCGGCTTCTCGGCGACCGATCCCTCGGTGCCGCTGTACGGGTTCGTGTTCCTGGTGGCGCTGGGCGTGGACTACAACATCTTCCTGATGACCCGGGTCCGCGAGGAGAGCGCCCGGCTCGGCACCCGGGCAGGGGTGCTGCGGGGGCTGACCGCGACGGGCGGGGTGATCACTTCGGCGGGCGTGGTCCTCGCCGCGACCTTCGCCGCCCTCGGCGTGATCCCGCTGGCGTTCCTGGCCCAGATCGCCTTCATCGTGGCGTTCGGCGTCCTCCTCGACACCCTGCTGGTCCGCTCCCTGCTGGTGCCCGCCCTGGTCCACGACCTCGGCGGCCGGGTCTGGTGGCCGGCCCGCCGGACGGACTGACGCCGGATCAGCCGGACGCGGCGACCACGGCGACGGTCAGCGCCAGCAGGGCGAGCAGGGCGCCGTGGACGGCGAGGTGGAAGCTGCGGCCGCGGCCGGCGAACCGGAGCCAGTGGCGGCCCGGCTCCGCGACCGGCTCGCCGGCCGGCGCCCCGAACACCGCGCCGAACAGCAGCACGCCCAGCAGGACGCCGAGCAGCAGCGGGCCGGGGCGCCGCTCCCCCGCGGAGTCCCCGCCGACGACGGCGGCGTCCACGGCGAGCAGCAGGAACAGCAGCAGCGCGGCCGGCAGCGCGGGCCGCCGGTTCACCGGCCGCCGGTCCCGGCGCGTCCGCAGGGTGGCGCCCGCCGGGAGGAGCGTCACGAGGACCGGGTCGGACGGGAAGCCGCCGTCGCCGAACAGCGCCATGGCGCCCCAGGCCGACAGCAGGACCGCCAGTCCGAGGCCCGCGCCGAGCGCCGCCCCGAGCAGCCCGGCGACCGCGCGCAACCGGTCGCCCCCCGCCATGCTCGCCCCCAACTGTCCCGGCACTACTGGGCGTTGAGTACCGCGATACCCGATTCCCCGTCCTCGAACCGGGCGAACAACTCCTCCAGCGAGCCGACCGGTCCGAGGTGGTCGATCAGCAGGACGGCCTGCTTCTCGCCGTCCTGCTCGGCGGGTTCGAAGTCGGTGACCAGTTCGCGGCGGAGCAGCGTCACCCACCCGTCCTCGTCCGACTGCGGCGGCGCCTCGGTCCGTTCCTCGTCGAGCACGGCCCGCGCCGCGACCAGCGTGACGGCCAGCCGGTCGCCGGTGCGGCTGTAGCGGGCGGCGAGGTCGAAGGGCAGCAGGTGGAACACGCCCTCCTCCCCCTCGTGGCCGCGGTCCAGCAGTCGGCAGGCGAGGCGTTCGCCCGGGTCGGTGGAGCCGGTGTCCACCGAGAGCAGCACCCCGACGTCGTCCGGCCCGAACGGCGGCACGGCGGTGATCCACATGCGCGAGGAGTCGTCCATGGCGGCCAGCCAAGCACACGCCGCCGACGGCGCCGGGCGGTTCCGGCGGCACCGCCCGGCCGCAGCGGCGTCAGGCCTGCCAGGGCCGGAGGACGTCGGCCCGGGCGGCGGGCCGGCCGGCGGCGGTCAGGCCGTAGGGCCGGTGGTCCAGGTCCTGGTGGGGCGGGCCACCGGCCCCGGCGACCCGGCGCAGGCCCTCCCAGGCTCCGCTGTCGCCGCCGTCGACGGCGTGGCCGTACGCCCGTCGCGCGCCGACCCGGTCACCGTCCTGCTCGTGGAGCCGGCCCAGGGCCGCCCAGGCGTCGGCGTCGCCGAGTTCCGTGCCGTGCCGGTAGGCCCGGGCGGCGGCTTCCGGGTCCTGGTGTTCGCGGACCCTCCCGAGCGCGGTCCAGGCGCCGTCACCGCCGGCGGCCACGGCCTCGCGGACGGCCAGTTCGGCGGCCGCGCGGTCGCCGGCGCGCTCGCGGATCCGGGAGAGCGCCGCCCAGGCCTCCGGGTCGCCGTGGGCGGCGGCCCGGGTGGCGGCGAGGTCCGCGCCGGTCCGGTCGCCCGCGCTCTCCCGGAGCCTGGCCAGCGCGGTCCACGCCTCCGGGTCCCCGGCGCGGGCGGCCCAGGCGGCCGCGTGGTCGGCGGCCGCGCCGTCCCCGGCGCGTTCCCGGCGGCGGGCCAGTTCCGACCAGGCGTAGGCGTCTCCCAGCCGGGCGGCCCGGGCGGCGGCGTCGTCGGCTCCGGCGGGGTCGCCGGCCGTCTCGCGGAGCCGGGCGACCTGGGCCCAGGCGAGTGCGGTGCCGAGGGCGGCGGCCCTGCGGTAGGCGGTCTCGGCCCCGGCGGGGTCGCCGGCGGTCTCCCGGAGCCGGGCCAGCGCGGTCCAGCCTTCGGCGGTTCCGGCCCGGCCGGCGCGCTCGGCGGCGGCTTCGGCGGCGGCCGGGTCGCCGGCTTCCCAGTGGCAGCGGACCAGGTCGGCCCCGGTGGTGACGGCTCCGACGACGGCGGCTTCCAGGCAGGTGAGTTCGGCGTCGGCCAGGTCTCCGTTGTTCCGGTGGACCCGGGAGAGCCCGGTCCAGGCCCAGGCGTCGCCGCCCCAGGCGGCCTCCTGGTAGGCGCGGGCCGCACCGGCGTGGTCGGCGGCGTGTTCCCGGAGCCGGGCGAGCGCCGTCCAGGCCTGCGGGTGGCCGAGGAGGAGCGCGCGCGACGCCAACTGCTCGGCGCCGCCCGGGTCCTGACCTTGTTCGTGGAGTCTGGCCAGGGCTGCCCAGGCCTGCGGTTCGCCGTGGTCGGCCGCCACCGCGTAGGCCCGTTCGGCGGCGGCCCGGTCGCCGGACGCCTCGGTGGCGGCGGCCAGCAGCATCCAGGCGCGCGGGTCGTCGGCGGCGGCCCGCTCCGCTCCGGCCCGGTCGCCGAGTTCCGCCAGCAGTGCGGTGGCGGCGGCGCGGGCGGCCCGGCTGCCCTCGTCGGCGGACCTCCGGTACAGGTGCAGGGCGTGGCCGTAGCGGCGGCGGTCGCGGGCCGCGGCCGCGACGGCGTCGAGGTCGTCGGTGGTGCGGGCGTGGTGGGCGACGGCGTCCCACAGGGTCGCGGGCGGGCAGAGGTGGCCGCGGCGGCGCCGGAGGTGCCGGTCGAGGTAGTCGGTGATCCGGTAGCCGTCCGCCGGGCCCAGGCCGGGGGTCTCGCGGACGGCGGCGAGGGCGGCGAGTCCGCGGTGCCCGTGCTCGCCGGAGGGCCGGCAGAGTGCGTCGACGGCGGCGATCAGCCAGCCGTCGCCGGTGACCCGGGCGGTGTCCGGCAGGTAGCCGCCGACGGCTTCGGCGAGCAGGTCCGGCGGGAGCGGTCCGGCGTGGCCGATCCGGCGGGCGTCGGCGGCGGCGCTGATGAGGGCGTGCTCGATCTCGGTGAAGAAGTGGCCGGGGCCCTGTTCGTAGCGGCGCACCAGGACGGGGCCGCCGGTGAGGTGCTGCAGGACCCTTCCGTCCGCGGCCGCGGCGCGCAGGGCTGCGGCGAGGCGCGGGTCGCGGGTGGCGTTCTCGGCGACCTCGGGCAGGTGTCCGGCCATGCTGTCGGGGACGTCCAGCTCGGTGAGCCAGGTGTTCAGCAGGGCCCTGGCGCGGGGGTGTCCGTCGCCGGCCGGGCCGGGCCGGTCGGTGAGCCGCCGCAACTGGTCGGTGCGGATCGTGCCGATCACCACGATCGGGGCGGCCCTGTCCAGCAGCGCCGCCAGGACGGTGGCGACCTCCTCGCCGGTCCCGCCGTCGAGGTAGCGGGCCAGGTCGTCGAGCCAGAGCACCGTGCGGGCCGGGACGGCGTCGGCGGCGACGAGGGCCAGCAGTTCCTCCGGGCCCCGGGCGGGGTTCAGCAGGGGCCAGTCGGGGAGGGCCTGCTCGACCGCCCGGTACGCGGCCCTGGTCCGGCCGGTGCCCGGGGCCCCGGCCAGGACGGCGAGGACGGAGCGGCGCTTCCCGCCCCCGGCGGCCTGCCGCAGCTGGTCGCGCAGCTCCCGGTCGTGGGCGCGTTCGACGTACTCGGTGTGGGTTCCCGGGTCGCTGCCGTCGACGGCGGGCGCCCGCCGCACGCCGAGCGCGGACTGCTCCCAGAGCCGGAGGGTGCGCGGCCGGGGCGGCCGGTGTGCGCTCGCCTCGGCCCACCGGGCGCGGACGGCCTCCTGCGCCTCCTCCGGCGACCGGCCGGCCCGGGCGGCGAGCACGGCCGCGACGGACACCGCGTCGTCCCGGCCCGGCAGGGTGTCGCCGCGGAGGATCCGGGCGACGGTGTCCTTGCCCGGGGCGCCCGGCAGGTCGTCGCACTCGCCGACCGCGGCGGCGATCCCCGCCAGGGTCGGGGCGCCCGCGTCCAGGTACAGCCGGTACAGGTACTCCTTGAACTCGCGCAGCGGCCCCGCCGGCAGCTGCGGCGGCGGCACCTGCCGGGCCTTCGCCGCCGCTCCGCGGTTCTCGTCGCTTCCCATCGCGCGCTCCCCCCGTCCCGCCCCGCTCCTGCCGCGGCCCCGTCGCACCTCGTCGCAGGGGCGCGGCGGCCCGGGCCGCGGGCTCCATTGTGGACCTGGCCGGGAGGGACCCGGTACCGATCCGACCACCCGGAGGCCGAAGTGCCCGTCCTGCCCGTTCCCCTGACCGGCCGTCTGTTCGACGCGGCGCGCGTCGTCACGGTGGTCGCCCTGCTGACGCCGCCGCTGCTGCTGGCCGCCGTGGCCAGCCTCCCGGCGCTGGTTGTGCTGCCGTTCCTCCCCGGTGGCGACCTGCGCGCCGAGCGGCTGATGCGTCAACTCATGCTCTGGACCGCCAGGTTGGTGGACACCGGCCGCCGCAGCGGCGGCCCGGCGTAGGATCCCGGCAGGTGTGTGCCGTGGACGGAGAGGAACACGTGGAGACCATCACCGCTTCCTGGGGAGGCCTCGCGGTCTCGCACGAGCACGTCTCCGCCACGACGACCGTGCTCACCGTCATCGGCGAACTCGACGTCTACACCAGCCCGACCCTGCGGACGGCCCTGGTCGGCGCGATCGACCAGGGCCACGTGCAGCTCGTCGTCGACCTCAGCGGCTGCGAGACCACGGACAGCACCGGACTCGGGGTGCTGGTGGGCGCGTTGAAGCGGACCCGGGCGCTGGGTGGCACGGTGGTCTGCGTCGAGGGCGCGCCGCCGTTGATGAAGATGTTCCGCATCACGGGGCTGACCAGGGTCTTCGCGTTCTACGACTCGGTCGCGCGGGCGGAGGAGAGCCTGCACCTGCGGGTGGACGGCGTCGGCGTCGCCTCGACGCCCCTTCCGGCCGCGGCCGCCCGGCCGGTCGACGGCCCGCCCGCCCGCCGGCACCCCGAAGTCTGCCCCGGGTTGGAGCTGTCCGACGCGGAGCCGACGGAGCAGGGCGGGCCCGGCGCCCGGTTCGCCGCCGCCGGCTGCCTCTGCCGGAACACCGCGAAGAGCCTGCGCGACCGGATCCACGACCTCGCCGACCAGGGCTTCACCCGGCTCGTCGTCGACCTGAACGGCGTCGGGCACCTCGACGGCCCCGGCCTGGGCGCGCTGGTCGGCGGGCTCAGGCTGCTGCGGCCCAAGGACGGCACGCTCGGCCTGGCAGTGGCCGACCCGCACATCCTGAAGGTGCTCCGCGCCACCGGCCTGGTGAAGGTCTTCGACATCCACCGCACCGCCCCCGAGCCCGCCCGCCCCCCGGCCCGGGCGGCCTAGCTGCCGCCGGCGCCGGGGCCGATGCTGTTGAACGGGCCGGTCAGCAGTGTCGGGCGGTGGACCTTGGCGACCGCCGCCGCCCGCTCCAGTTCGGCGCGGTGCGCGGCGGCGGCGTCGAGTTCGCTCCTGCGCCCGAACCGGCGGCGCGACCAGCGTTGGATGCCGACCAGCATGGAAATCGGACCTGACACAGCGGTACCCCCCGTCCGCCCCGGGCCGTTCGGTCGTGCCCGGACGGCCTCAGCGTACTCGCCGACGGGGAGTCATACCTCAACGGAAGCTCAGGAGTTGACGGCGTACCAGTGCCCGCGGACGGCGTCGGTGGGGCGCGGCTCGCCGAGTTCCGGGGCGCCCCAGCGGGCGAGCGCCTCGATGACGGGACGCAGCTCGGTGCCGCGTTCGGTCAGCTCGTAGACGGTGGCGTTGGCGGGGCGTTCCAGGCGGCGGCGTTCGACCAGGCCCTCGGCCTCCAGCTGCTTGAGGCGGGTGGCGAGGATGTCGGTGGAGACCCCGGGCAGGTCGGCGTGCAGGTCGGTGTAGCGGCGCGGTCCGCCGAGGAGTTCACGGACGATCAGGAGACTCCAGCGTTCCCCGACCGCGTCCAGGGCGCGGGCGACGGCGCAGTACTGGTCGTAGCTTCGGCGTGGCATGTCGTCAGCATAGCCAAGAGGTTGGACTTTCCAAGTCCTTACTTGGTAGAACGAAGCAAGCCGGCCGCAGGGGCTCGGTGACGGGTCGGGAGGCCGCTGATGGAGTTTCGCCAGTCCAGCAAGCTGAAGGACGTGTGCTACGAGATCCGTGGCCCGGTCGTCGACACCGCCAACGCCCTGGAGGAGGCCGGCCACAGCGTGCTGCGCCTGAACACCGGCAACCCCGCGCCGTTCGGCTTCGAGGCGCCCGAGGAGATCGTCCAGGACATCGTCCGCAACCTCACCAACGCGCACGGCTACAGCGATTCCCGCGGCATCCTGCCGGCCCGCCGCGCCGTGGTGCAGTACTACCAGCAGCGCGGCGTTCCGAACGTCGGCGTGGACGACGTGTACCTGGGCAACGGCGTGTCCGAGCTGATCCAGATGAGCGTGCAGGCGCTGGTCGACGACGGCGACGAGGTGCTCGTCCCGATGCCGGACTACCCGCTGTGGACGGCCGTGGTGACGTTCGCCGGCGGCAAGGCGGTGCACTACCTGTGCGACGAGGAGTCCGACTGGTTCCCCGACCTGGACGACATCGCTGCCAAGATCACCCACCGCACCAAGGCGATCGTGGTGATCAACCCGAACAACCCGACCGGCGCGGTCTACCCGAAGGAACTCCTCGAAGGCCTGCTCGACCTGGCGCGCCGCCACAACCTGCTGGTCTTCGCCGACGAGATCTACGACAAGATCCTCTACGACGGCGTCGAGCACCACTGCCTGGCCGCCCTCGCCGACGACGTCCTCACCCTCACCTTCAACGGCCTCTCCAAGGCCTACCGGGTGGCCGGCTTCCGCAGCGGGTGGCTGGTGGTCTCCGGCCCCAAGCAGCGCGCCAAGGACTACCTGGAGGGCCTCACCATGCTGGCCGGCATGCGGCTGTGCCCCAACGTGCCCGCCCAGTACGCCGTGCAGGCCGCGCTCGGCGGCCGGCAGTCCATCAACGACCTGGTCCTGCCGACCGGCCGCCTCACCGAACAGCGCGACGTCACCTGGCGGGCCCTCAACGAGATCCCCGGCGTCTCCTGCGTCAAGCCCCGCGGCGCGCTGTACGCCTTCGCCAAGCTCGACCCGGCCGTGCACCGGATCGTCGACGACGAGCGCTTCGTCCTCGACCTGCTGCTCCGCGAGAAGATCCACATCGTCCAGGGCACCGGCTTCAACTGGCCCCGCCCCGACCACTTCCGCTTCGTCACCCTCCCCCGGGCCGACGACCTGGAGACCGCGATCAACCGCATCGGCCGCTTCCTCGCCACCTACCGCCAGTAGCCGCCGGCCCCGCCGGGACGGCCGGCCGCCGGTGCGGGTCGCGGATCGGCGACACGTCGACCACTCGACCCGCCCGGTCGGGCCTCGCGCCTGCGCCTGCGCCTGCGCCTGCGTCAACTCCGGTACGCAGCAGACCCCTTCGGCGGCCGGACGGCGGTCCGATCTCCGATCGGTAACGAACTCGTCACTCGAACTCCACGCCTCGCACACACTCGGAAGGATGGCGTCCCGTCCCGCCAACTCCCTCCGAGAAGAGCCGCGTTGTCCCTCTCCCTCCGCCTGCGCCGGGCCTCCGCCGCCGGTGCGCTGCTGGCCGCCGCACTGTTCGCCACCGCCTGCGAGCCCACCGACGCCGCGCCCGCCGCGCCCACCACCCCCGCTGCCGTCGCCTCGCCCTCGCCCTCGCCCTCCCTCTCGCCGTCCCCCTCGCCGACGCCCTCCCCCGCTCCGACGCCGACACCCACGGTCGAGCCGCCGACCACGCAGGCCCCGGAGCCCGCCCCGACCACCGCCCGGCCGGCCCCGAGGACCACCACCGCCGAGCCCCCGGCCGATCCCGCCCCCACCCACGAGGCGGCCGGCTGCCACCCGCTGTCGAACGCGGGCAACTGCTACAAGGCGGGCCAGTTCTGCCGCACTTCGGACCACGGCGTGTCGGGCACGGACGCCTCCGGCCGGACCATCCGGTGCGAGGACAAGAACGGCTGGCGCTGGGTGGCCGGCTGACGGCGGCCGACCGGCCACCGTTCCCAGCGGGACGGTGGGCGGCACGGACACCCGGGGCCCCACCGCGCGGACAACGCGCAGCCCCGGCGTCCGTGCCGTCGCCCGCCCCCGACTCCGGTGCCGCACCGGCCCGTTCCGGCCCGGGAGGGCGTCCTCAGCGGCGCGGCCCGTACATGATCACGCCGACGCCGGCCAGGCAGATCAGGGCGCCGAGGACGTCCCACCGGGTGGGGCGGAAGCCGTCCACGACCACGCCCCAGAGCAGCGAGCCCGCGACGAAGACGCCGCCGTACGCGGCCAGCACCCGGCCGAAGTTCGCGTCGGGCTGGAGCGCGGCGGTGAAGCCGTACAGGCCGAGGGCGAGGACGCCGAGGCCGGCCAGCCACCACGGGCGGGACTCGCGGACGGACTGCCAGACCAGCCAGCAGCCGCCGATCTCCAGCAGCGCGGCCAGGGCGAACAGCATGATCGAACGGGCGGTGCTCACCGCCCCACCCTAGACGCCGCCCCGCCCAGGCCCGTCGCCCTGCCCCGTCGCCCCGCCCCGGGCGGCGGGCCGCCCCAGCCACCGCCCCGCCCCGGCCGGAACGGCGGCGCCCCCGGGCCCGACAGCACCGGGTCCGGGGGCGCCGACCGCGGTGTCAGTGGCCGTGCTCGCTGCGGCCCGCGCGGCGGGTGATCGAGTAGTGGTCGATCTGCGTGCCGTCCTCGGCCAGCGCGGTGACCTTCATGGTGCTGGTCGCACCGCGGTGCGCCGGGGTGACGTCCACCTTGATGAACGAGTAGCCGGTGTAGCGGACCCGCGACCAGTGCACGGTCTCCGCGACCTTCACGCTGCCCTTGTCGAAGTGGTAGGTGACCACCTCGTCCTGGTGGTTCTCGTGGCCCTCGTAGGTGTCGGGGGCGTCGAACGAGTACAGGCTGCGCCCGGCGGCGCCGGCGGTCACGTACACCACGCCGTCCTTGGCCGGGTCGATGCTCGCGCCGCTCGGCACGGCCTTGCTGACCTTGTTGCCGAGGATCGCGTCGGTGCGCTCGTACACGTGGTTGTGGCCGTTGATGACCAGGTCCACCCGGTACTTCTCGAACAGCGGCACCCAGGCGTCCCGGACGCCGCCGTCGGAGGCGTGCTGGTGGGTGGTGGAGAAGGCGCAGTGGTGGAAGAAGACCACCACGAAGTCGATCGCCTCGTCCGCCCGCAGCTCGCGCAGCTTGCGCTCCAGCCACTCGGTCTGCCGGCCGGCGGTGATGCCCAGGTTGGCGGGGATCTCGTAGGAGACGTCGTTGGCGTCCAGCGAGACGACGCCGACGTTGCCGTAGCTGAAGGAGTAGACGCCGGGCGCCTTGCGCGGGTCCGGGCCGTTGGTCGGCAGGGTGAAGCGGGCGTCGTCGCCGCCATAGCCGTTGTGCGAGTACCAGGCCTCCATGTCGTGGTTGCCGTAGGAGACCATCCACGGGACCTTCGCCGCCACCGTCTCGGTCTGCGCCAGGAACGCGTCCCAGGTCCGCGCGTTGAACGCGACCTTGTCGCTGTCCTGGCCCTGGCCCATCGGGTCGGCGTAGCAGATGTCGCCGGCGTGCAGGTGGAACACCGGCTTCTGGGCCAGGATGACGTGGTCGTTGCCGGCCGCGTGCGAGGAGACGCCCTGGTCGCCGAAGGCGGTGAAGGTGAACGGCTCGAACGGGCGGTTGTGGCGGCCGTGCCGGGACGGCGCGGTGGTGAAGGTCTGCAGGGTGGAGATCGCCTGCTGCGAGGCCGGGTCGAAGCCGTCGTGGCCGACGCCGTAGTAGTAGGTGGTGCCGGGCTGGAGGTGGTTCAGCTCCACGTGCAGGTAGTACTGGTCGACCGGGGTGCCGGTCGGGGTCAGCGCGGGGGTGTGCAGCGCCCGGACCTCGGCCTCGATCTTGTGGCTGAGCTCCCAAGGGTGGCGGCCGAAGCGCAGGAACGGCTTCTGCACCGGCGCCGGCACCTGCCAGGACACCCGCATCTGGGTGTCGGCCTCGGCGCCGAACTGCAGGTGGCGACCGACCGGGGCGACCAGCGAACCGGTCACCGCGTCCGTCGTGCTGCCCTTCGGCGCGGCCGGGTCGGCGAACGCCGTGCCGGAGCCCAGCGCCCCGCCGACGGCCAGCGCGCCGACCGTCACCGCGCTGGAGCGCAGCAGGGTGCGGCGGGAGAGCTTGCTGCGCAGGTACTCGTGCTGCTCCGCCATGTTCATGCGGGCGGCCAGCTGGGCGGGCACGCCCATGTTGGGGATATCCATGCGCGGGAGACTGTCAGCGGCCGGTGGCCGCCGACCGGATGCCCGGTGAACGAGCGTCATCGCGTCGGTCTGGGCGAGCACATGATCCGACCATGGGATGGTAAAGCCGCCGACGCCGCGGCGCGGACGGCCCGATCATGACGCACCGTCAGCCGTTGCCGCTGGTCACCGCCGCTCCCGGCCGCCGCGGGAAGGCCTGTCACAGCCGTTCCCCGGGCACCGCGAGGAACGCCTCCCGCAGCCGCGCCACCCCGGCCGCATCCGCCGCCCGGGCGTCGAACTCCCGGCCGTCCACCGCCGTGACGGTCCGCACGCCGGTGGTCGCGTTGGTCGCGAACACCGCGTCCACCCCAGCCAGTTCCGGGCCCACCCGGTCCTCGCGTCCGCCGCACGCCGCGCGCACCAGGGTCATCGCGGTGCCGGTCAGGTACTCCCCCCGCGGCCACACCAGCTCGCCGCCGCGTAGGAACCCGACGTTCCACGTCGCGCCCTCGGTCAGGCCGCCGTCCCCGTCCACGAACAGCGCGTCGTCGAACCCGGCCTGCTGGGCCAGCCGCCGCTGGCGCAGCACCCCGAACAGCGCCACGCTCTTCACCTGCGGAAGCTCCCGCCGGTGCCGGACCGTCCGCACCCGCAGCGGGCCCGCGGGCCCGGCGCCCGCCGGACGGGCCGTCACCAGCACCCGCGGCTCGGCCGGCCCGCCGATGGTCCCCAGGTCGATCGCCGGATCGAACAGCGTCACCCGGAGCACCGCCGCCCCCCGCGCCGGGGCCAGCCGACGGGCGAACTCCCGTACCCGGTCCCGCTCCGGCCGCACTCCGAACAGCACCTCGCAGTCCTGCTCCAGCCGCGCCAGGTGCAGCCCCAGGCCCCGCACCCGCCCGTCCTCGACCACCATCGTGGTGAAGTGCCCGTAATTGGTCAGCGCCAGGGCCTGCCACTGCCCACCCGTCACCGCCCGCCCGTCCAGCTCCGCCACCACGACTCCTTCGTTCACACCCCCATTCTCCGTGGTCACATCCGCCCCATCCGCACCACCCGCCGCAGCAGCCCCACCCGTCCCGGAAATCGCTTCGCGGGCGGCCCGACGGGGCGGGTAGGTTCGCGGCATGACCGAACCCGAGACCCAGCGCCGCCCCGTCCCCTTCAACGACGGCGGCGAGCTCGACACCGCACTGGCCTTCCTGGCCTTCGCCAGGGAGTGCGTGCTGAAGAAGACCGAGGGGCTGACGGAGGAACAACTGCGCCGCGTCCTGGTCGGCACGGGCACCAACCTGCTCGGGCTGGTCCAGCACCTGACCGCGGCCGAGCGGTACTGGTTCGGCCACCACGTCGCGGGCCGCGAGGAGGACGGCGAGGTCGACTTCGACATGGCGGTGCCGGCCGGGGTGAGCGCCGAACGGGTCCTCGCCGACTACCGCGAGGCCATCGCCGCCGGCGACGCCGTGCTGCGCAGCTCCCCCGACCTGTCCCGCCCGGTCGCCGTCCCGGTCCGCGGCGAACTGCTCTCCGTGCGCTGGGTGGTCGCCCACATGACGAGCGAGACCGCCCGCCACGCCGGCCACGCCGACATCCTCCGCGAACAGATCGACGGCGCCACCGGCCGCTGACGGCCCGTCAGGGCTACGCCGTGGCCTCCGCGGCCGCGCGGCCGGCGGTGCGGCCGGTGAAGAGGCAGCCGCCGAGGAAGGTGCCCTCCAGGGAGCGGTAGCCGTGGATGCCGCCGCCGCCGAAGCCGGCCGCCTCGCCGGCCGCGTAGAGGCCGTCGAGGACGGTGCCGTCGGGGCGCAGGGCGCGGGCCCGGAGGTCGGTGTGCAGGCCGCCGAGGGACTTGCGGGTGAGGATGTGCAGCCGGACGGCTATCAGCGGTCCGGCCGCCGGGTCGAGCAGGCGGTGCGGGGCGGCGGTGCGGATCAGCTTGTCGCCGAGGTAGCGCCGGGCGCCGTGGATCGCGGTGACCTGGAGGTCCTTGCCGAAGGGGTTGGCGATCTCCCGGTCGCGGGCCTCCATCTCGCGGCGCAGCGCCGCCGCGTCGATCGCGGGGGCGCCGTTCTGGCGCTCGTTCATGCCGCGGACGAGTTCCTCGACGGTGGTGGCGACCACGAAGTCGGGGCCGTGCTGCTTGAAGGCTTCGACCGGCCCGGGTGCGCCGGGCAGCGCCCGGCCGAGCACCTGCCGGACCGAACGTCCCGTCAGGTCGGGGTTCTGTTCGGAGCCGGAGAGCGCGAACTCCTTCTCGATGATCTTCTGGGTGAGCACGAACCAGGTGTGCTGGTGCCCGGTGCGCATGATGTGGTCGAGGGTGCCGAGGGTGTCGAAGCCGGGGAACAGCGGGACGGGGAGCCGGGTTCCGGTGGCGTCGAGCCAGAGCGAGGACGGCCCGGGCAGGATGCGGATGCCGTGCCGCGCCCAGATCGGGTTCCAGTTCTCGATGCCCTCGGTGTAGTGCCACATCCGGTCGCCGTTGACGAGTCCGGCCCCGGCGGCCGCGGCGACGTCGAGCATCAGGCCGTCGACGTGCGCGGGGACGCCGGAGAGCATCCGGGCGGGCGGGGCGCCGAGCCGCTCGGGCCAGGCGGCGCGGACCTTCTCGTGGTTGCCGCCGATGCCGCCGGAGGCGACGATCACGGCCTGGGCGCGGAGTTCGAAGTGTCCGGCGACCTCGCGGGAGCTGGGTTCGCCGCGCGGCACGGCGGACGGCGCGAGGATCTCGCCGGTGACGGTGTCCAGCGAACCGGCGGTCGCGGCCAGCCCGGTGACGCGGTGCCGGAAGCGGAGCACGACCCGCCCGGCCCGGACGGCGTCGCGGACCCGGCGGGCGAAGGGTTCGACCAGGCCGGGCCCGGTGCCCCAGGTGATGTGGAACCGCGGCACGGAGTTGCCGGGCCCGGTGGCCAGCAGTCCGCCGCGCTCGGCCCAGCCGACCACCGGGAACAGCCGGACGCCGAGGCCGCGCAGCCAGGCCCGCTTCTCGCCGGACGCGAAGTCGACGTACGCCTCGGCCCAGCGGCGGGCCCACGCGTCCTCCTCGCGGTCGAAGCCGGCGGTGCCGAGCCAGTCCTGCCAGGCGAGTTCGCGGGAGTCCTTGATCCGCATCCGGCGCTGCTCGGGCGAGTCGACCAGGAAGAGCCCGCCGAACGACCAGTGCGCCTGGCCGCCGAGCGAGCCGGCGGGCTCCTGGTCGAGCAGGATCACGCGCCGTCCGGCGTCGGCGAGTTCGGCGGTGGCGGCCAGGCCCGCCAGGCCGGCTCCGATCACGATGACGTCGGCGTCGAGGGCCATCAGCGGTCCTTCCGGGGGGCAGGTTTCGAGCCCCGATCCTGCGGCCAACGGGTCGTCGGGTCAACCCGTCGGTAACAACGGGAGCCCCCGCCCCGCCCGGAGGCGGAACGGGGGCTCGACCGCGCGCCGGGCGTCAGGGCTTGACGCGGACCACCTGCGGGTCGTGGTCGGAGGCCTGCGCGGCGAACTCGCTGTTGATGTGCACCACGTCGTAGCGGACGTGCTGCTGCTTGAACGCGGGGCTGACCAGGATGTGGTCGAGCACCTGCGAGTTGCCCTGGTAGACGTACGAGTAGCGCTCGCTCTCGGGCAGTTCGTTCACCAGGTCGCGGAGCACGCCGTCCTTGGTGAGGGTCTGCAGCGCGGGCGAGAACTGGTAGTCGTTGAAGTCGCCGAGCGAGACGACGCGGGCGCCGGGGTCGGCGGCGAGCAGCTTGGCCACGAAGGCCTGCTCGACGGCGGCCTGCTTGCCGCGCTGCACCTCGGAGCTGCGGGTCGGGGCCTGGAAGCGGCTGTCGATGCCCTGGTCGCCGCCCTTGCTGTTGAAGTGGTTGGCGATCACGAAGACCGGCTTGTTGTGGAAGCTGAACTGGCCGACCAGCGGCTTGCGGCTGGTGTTCCAGGCCTCGTCCTGCGGGGCGATCCGGCCGGGCGAGGCGGTCAGCGAGGTGCGCTTGCCGGTGCCGGTGACGTCGACGGCGGTGGTGGAGTCGCCGCCGGGGATGTCGGTGAAGGACACCCGGTCGGGGTTGAACAGGAAGACCTGGCGGATGTTGCCGCCGGGCTCGCCGCCGTCCTTGCCGTCCACCGGGTCGACGGAGCGCCAGTCGTAGGCGGGGCCGCCGGCGGCCTTGACGGCGTCGATGAAGGTCCGGACGGTGACCGAGGCGTCCACGGTGCCGTCGTTGACGGCGCCGTTGTTGTCCTGGATCTCCTCCAGGGCGACGATGTCGGGCGAGCGCAGGTTGGTGACGACGGCCTGGGCGAGCTCGGCGAACTTGGCCGGGCCGTCGCTCGGGTCGAGGTTCTCCACGTTGTAGGTGGCGATGGAGAGTTCGCTGGGCAGCGCCCGGTCGGCGACCTCGCGCTGCAGGCCGTTGTCCTTGACGGCGCCGACGGTGTTCGCGGCGATGGTGTAGCCGCCGAACTGGTTGTAGTCGAGCGGGCCGGCGGTGGAACCGGTCAGCTCGTCGCCGACGTTGGCGACCGGGAACGGCTGCTGGGTCAGCGGCGGCAGCGACTGGATCATGATCCGGCCGGTGTTCGGCTGGTCGTAGCCGAGGTAGACGACGCCGCCGCGCCCGGTCCGCGGGTCGGCCGAACGGGCGTCCACCCACAGCTCGTTGTACTTGTCGGTGGCCTGCACCACGGGCACGTCGCGGACCTCGACGTTCATGCCCTCCAGCGACTCGTACAGGTCGAGGGCGTACGCGGACGGGTTCAGCGGCAGGTTGTCGATCGAGCCGCCGCCGTTGTCCGGCGCGTAGGCGGCCGGGATGGTGGCGGCGTCCAGCACCACGGCGGCGGGGACGGCGTTGCCGGAGGACAGCACGGTGGTCTTCGGGCCGGTCAGCTCGGTGACCGACTGGGAGCCGCCCGCACTGTTCGGGTAGTACTCGCTGACCTTGGCGGTGACCAGCACCGAGTCGCCGACCTTGACGGTCGGGGCGGCGGAGCCGGTGTAGACGAACACGGCCTCGCTGGTGGCCGGGTCGGCGTCCGCGTCGGGGTCCTGGATCCAGAAGCCCTTGGTGCCGTAGCCGCGCACGCCGGTGACGATGCCGGGCACGTTGGTGACGGTCTTGGTGTTCAGCGGGGAGATCCGGGTGGTGCCCTGGATGTCGTGGATGCGCACGGTGCCGGGGACGGGCGGGGTGGTGCCGCCGTCGCCGCCGCCGGGGGTGCCGGTGCCGGCGCCCTTGGAGTTGACCGGGGTCGGGTCGCCGGCGGTGAAGTCCTTGGCGTTGTCGTCGGTGT
The DNA here is from genome assembly GCF_042734615.1 of Kitasatospora sp. NPDC059646. Classification (NCBI taxonomy): domain Bacteria; kingdom Bacillati; phylum Actinomycetota; class Actinomycetes; order Kitasatosporales; family Streptomycetaceae; genus Kitasatospora; species Kitasatospora sp. NPDC059646. The sequence goes on along the minus strand of NZ_JBHWDS010000017.1, from coordinate 131,481 downwards.
CGGCGAGCGACGAACCGCGCGCCACCGAGGCGGCGTTGGACGCGCCGGCGGCCGGGCCGCCGCCCTCGCGGACCACGGCGGAGCCGAAGCCGATCAGGTCGACGATCCGCGGGTCGGCGGCGCAGTCGGCGGCGGTCTTGCAGCTCAGCGCGGCGGTGCCGTTGACCAGCGCGACGGTGCCGGAGGTGGCGGACAGCGCGAGGCTGCCGCTGGCGTCGGCGGCCGGGAGGTCCGCGGTGCCGCCGGCGCCCGGGGCCTCGGCGATCAGGTAGCGCCCGCCGGCCGGGATCGAGCCGTTCAGCGGGGTGACGCCCCACTGGGTGGAGGCGCCGGGGCTGCCGGGCAGGTACTGCACGCTGTAGCCGGAGAGGCCGAACGCGGCGCCGGTCGGGTTGCCGAGCTCGATGAAGTCGTTCTTCAGCGTGGCACCGGAGTTGCCGCCGCCGCCGTACACCTCGGCGATCACCGCGCCGGTGGACGGCGCGGCGAACGCGCCCGGCAGCGGGACGAGGACCAGGGACGCGGCGACCGCGGCGGGCGCGGTGACGCGCAGCAGGGTGCGGCGGGAGCGGCGGGCGGGGGTGGGGCTGGGCACCGTTGCGGGGCTCCTTCGTGGCAGGACCATGGCCCGGTCGCCGTCGTGCGGCGCCGGGTGGCGTTGAGGGTTCGTCAGAAGGCTGGCTGCCAGGGCCGCTCCGGTCCGCCGGACGGGCCCTGGATGGCTACTCGCGTAGATCCAGCCAGAAAGATACGCGCGTAGAGAATGACCCGACAAGGGCCTTGACATGAACTTCTGGCCATCGGGCCGGAACGTCCCGCCGCCGACCCGGTGCGAACCGGCCACCGTTCCGCCTCCGGGGCCCCGCCCGGAAACGCGGGAAGGGGCACCCGGCGGGTGCCCCTTCGGTGCTGACGCGGCGTCGGTCAGGCCTGTTCGCGCAGGCCCGCGGACCACTTCTGCTCGACCTTGCCGAACTTCCAGAACGCCATCGCCCCGGCCCAGGTGACCACGAACAGGCCGACGATCAGGTAGCCGACCAGGTTGAGGTCGAGCGAGCCGATCCAGCCGATCGGGCCGGAGGTGATGTCCAGCTTCTCGGCCAGCAGGCCGACCAGCTCGATCACGCCGATCACCAGCGCCACCAGCACCGACAGGCCGGTGACGGTCAGGTTGTAGTAGATCTTGCGGACCGGCTTGGAGAACGCCCACTCGTAGGCGAAGTTCATGAACGAGCCGTCGATGGTGTCCAGCAGGCTCATGCCGGCCGCGAACAGGATCGGCAGCACCAGCAGGGCGTACCAGGGCAGCGAGAACGCGGCCGCGCCACCGGCCAGCACCAGCAGCGACACCTCCGTGGCGGTGTCGAAGCCGAGGCCGAACAGCAGGCCCACCGGGTACATGTGCCACGGCTTGGTGACCGCCCGGGTGACCCGGCCGAGGATCCGGTTCAGGAAGCCGCGCCTGTCCAACTGCCGCTCCAGCTCGGCCTCGTCGAAGTCGCCCTGGCGCATCCGCCGGAACACCTTCAGGATGCCGTTGAACGCGCCGAGGTTGATCAGGCCGATCAGCACCAGGAAGGTGCCGGAGACCGAGACGCCGATCAGGCCGGTCGCCTTGTGCAGCGTCGAGTCGTCGGACTCCACCTGCCCGGCCAGCGAGCGGATGCCGAACGCCAGCAGGGCGCACAGGCCGAAGACGATCGACGAGTGGCCGAGCGAGAACCAGAAGCCCACCGAGAGCGGGCGCTTGCCCTGGCCCATCAGCTTGCGGGTGGTGTTGTCGATGGCGGCGATGTGGTCGGCGTCGAAGGCGTGCCGCATGCCGAGCGTGTACGCCGTCAGGCCCATGCCGGCGCCGAACACCTGGCCGCCGACGTCGTAGTGCTGGGGGGCGATGACCGCGAGCAGGGTGAACCAGCCGACCACGTGCAGGGCGAGGACGAACGCGGCCATTCCGGCCAGCCGGATCCACTCCTCGCGGGTGAGCCGGTCGCGCAGGCGGCTGGGCGCTGGCATGGGAGGTCCTTCCGAGAGGGTCGTGAGCCGGATCATCCTTCCGTTGATACGGCTGCAATTGCAAGTCATGTGCAACTGAGAACGCGGGGCGCGTGCATCCGGAAGTGGCTTTTCCGCCGACCCTCGCCGGACTCCGACCCAACCCGGTCGTTCGGAAAGCTTCCTGACGGTTCGTGGGCCGAAATCCTTGACCCGGAGGATTGGTCCAGTCCAATCTAGGTGACGCGCTCACCCCAAGCGCGCAGGCTCCCACCTGGGCCCGTCGGGCCGCCGCACCTACCGGACAACCCCACTACTCCGGAGGTTCCTCCATGCTTGAACGGGCCACGCCCGCCCCCGGGTCGCCGCGCCGGGCCCCCTCCCGGCGGCGCGCCGGCGCCCTCGTGGTGGCCGCCGCCATGACGGTCGGCTCCACCGCGCTCGCGCTCTCGCTCGGCAGCGCCTCGGCGGCCACCGTCAACCTGCTCGCCAACGGCGACTTCGAGGCCGGCTCGCTGACCGGCTGGACCTGCACCAACGGCTCGGTGGTGAGCACCCCCGTGCACGGCGGGTCCTACGCGCTGAACGGCAACGCCACCGCCGCCGACACCGGCCAGTGCCAGCAGACCGTGGCCGTCCAGCCGAACACCAAGTACACGCTCTCCGGCTTCCTCAAGGGCAGCTACGTGTACCTGGGCGCCACCGGCACCGGCGTCAACGCCTCCACCTGGACGCCCGGCGCCGCCAACTGGACCCAGCTGAGCACCACCTTCACCACCGGCGCGAGCACCACCTCGGTGACGGTCTTCACCCACGGCTGGTACGGCACCGGCGCCTACCAGGCGGACGACCTCAGCCTGACCGGCCCGGACACCGGCGGCTCCCCGAGCCCGTCGACCTCCGCCAGCGCCTCGGCGAGCACCAGCGCCTCGGCGTCGGCCAGCCCCTCGCGGAGCGCCTCCCCCAGCGCGTCCGCCTCCTCCTCGCCCTCGCCGTCCGCGAGTTCCAGCTCCGGCACCGGCAACGGCCCCGGCGGCGACGGCAAGATCACCGTCCCGGGCGGCGTGACCGTCACCCGCACCACCGCCAACGCCGTGGTGCTGAAGTGGAACGCCTCGACCGACTCCACCGACAACTACGTGGGCTACAAGGTCTGGTCGAAGGGCCAGCTGGTCGGCACCTCGATGGGCACCTCGGTGGCGATCTCCTCGCTCCTGCCGAACACCTCGTACACCTTCACCGTGCAGGCGTACGACAAGGCCGGCCACGCCTCCCAGCAGTCCGCCGCGGTGACCACCTCCACCACCGCCGCGCCGGCCGCCAAGCCGCTCAAGTCCGCCTACTTCGACCAGTGGTCGGTGTACGACGCCGCCTACTACCCGAAGAACGTCGACACCTCGGGCGCGGCCGCCAAGCTCGACGTCATCTCCTACGCGTTCGAGAACATCCACCCGACCAACCTCAACTGCTTCGAGGCGGTCAAGGCCTCCGACGCCAGCCACGAGGACAACCCGAACGCGGGCGACGGCGCGGCCGACGCGTACGCCGACTACCAGATGGACTACAGCGGCGCGATCTCCGTCGACGGCTCCGCCGACGACTGGCAGCAGCCGCTGAAGGGCAACTTCAACCAGCTGCGCCAGCTCAAGGCGAAGAACCCGAACCTGCGGGTCACCCTGTCGCTCGGCGGCTGGACCTACTCCAAGTACTTCTCCGACGCGGCGGCCACCGACGCCTCGCGCAAGAAGCTGGTCTCCTCCTGCATCGACATGTTCCTCAAGGGCAACCTGCCGACCGGTGTCGCCGGTGACGCCTCCGGCGGCGCCGCCGCCGGCGCGGGCATCTTCGACGGCATCGACATCGACTGGGAGTACCCGGGCTCGGCCGGCGGCCACACCGGCAACCACTACTCCGCCGCCGACAAGCAGAACTTCACCGCGCTGCTCGCCGAGTTCCGCAGCCAGCTGGACGGCTACGGCGCGAGCGTCGGCAAGAAGTTCCTGCTGACCGCGGCGCTGCCGTCCGGCCAGGACAAGATCCAGTACATCGAGACCGACAAGATCGGCGCGTACCTGGACTACGCCGACATCATGACCTACGACATGCACGGCTCGTGGGACGCCACCGGTCCGACCAACCTCCAGGACCCGCTGCACGACAGCCCCGCCGACCCCACCACGCCGATCACCCCCGGCACCGCCAAGTACAACGTGGACACCACGCTGGCGGCCTACACCACCGGCCTGCCCGAGTACGGCATCGCCGGCGGCTTCCCCACCAGCAAGATCATCCTCGGCATCCCGTTCTACTTCCGCGGCTGGACGGGCGTCCAGGCCGGCAGCAACTACGGCCTCTACCAGAAGGCCACCGGCGCCACTCCGGCCAAGCCCGGCAGCCAGGAGGCCGGCCTCGCCAGCTGGCGCGAGCTGACCCTCACCGCCCAGAACACCCACTGGGACCCGATCACCGAGTCCACCTGGGTCTACGACGGCACCAACTTCTGGACCGGTGACGACCCGAGGGCCATCCAGGCCCGCGCGGCCTACGCCAAGTCCAAGGGCCTCGGCGGCATGTTCGCCTTCGCCCTGGAGAACGACGACGACTCCGCCACCCTGCTGAACACCATCTCCAGCAGCCTGGGCTGACCCCTCGTCATATCCTGAAACGGACGGCCCGCCGCATCTTCCCCATGGGTGCGGCGGGCCGTCACCACGTCCGGCCCCGCCCGACGGGTCCTGGCGAGCGGGGAGTTGGTGCGCCCTTGGGCCGGGCTTGGCGAACCCGGGAGGGTGCTGGGAGGCGGCTGTGAGGTCGATGAATCCGTACCTTACGATCATCGGGTGCCGAGCCTGACCGGAGTCCCGATCCAGATCATCGCCAGCGTGCTGGCCGTCGCCGCCTTCGCGGCCACCATGTGGCTGTGGCCCCGGCTGGGCGGACGGAGCTGGCGGGCCTGGCTCGGCCGGCTGGGGGCGTTCTTCGGGACGCAGATCGCGGTGCTGGTCGCCATGGGCCTGGTCGCCAACTCGTACTTCGGCTTCTACTCGACCTGGAGCGACCTGCTCGGCCTGGACGGCAGCCCGGGCACGGTGGTCGACCACCAGCCGGGCGGCAAGGCCGTCTCGGTGACCGGCGAGCAGAAGATGTACTCCTCGCAGGGCTCCGCGCAGGACCGCTCCGGCATGATCCAGAAGGTGGAGATCCACGGCGAGCGGTCCGGACTGACCGGCACCCCCGCGTACGTGTACCTGCCGCCGCAGTACTTCCAGCCGGCCTACGCGGGCACCCGGTTCCCGATGCTGCTGGCGCTGTCCGGCTACCCCGGGACGCCGGAGAAGCTGATCTCACTGCTCCAGTACCCGGCGTCGACGCTGAACGCGATCGAGGCCAGGCAACTGCCGCCGACGGTCCTGGTGATGATGCGCCCCACCCTGGTCGGCAACCGCGACACCGAGTGCATGGACGTGCCCGGCGGGCCGCAGGTGGAGACCTTCTTCACCGAGGACCTGCCGAAGGCGATGTCCGCCAGCTACCGGGTCGAGGACCGGCCCGACGCGCGGGCGGTGATCGGCGACTCCACCGGCGGCTACTGCGCCGTCAAGTTCGCGGTGCGCAAGCCCGACTCGTACCGGTCGGCGATCGCGCTGTCCGGCTACTACGAGGTCCACAACGACCCGACCACCGGCGACCTGTTCGGCGGCAGCGCCGAGGTCAAGCAGGACAACGACCTGCTGTGGCGGCTCCGGAACAAGCCCGCCCCGCCGGTCTCGCTGCTGCTGGCCACCAGCAACAACGAGGAGAACTACCCCGCCACCCAGCAGATGGTCGCCGCGTTCAAGGAGCCGACCAGGCTGTCCACCATCACCCTGGAGAGCGGCGGCCACAACTTCCACACCTGGACCCGGGAGATCCCCCCGGCGCTGACCTGGCTCGGCGGCCGGCTCGCCCAGCCGCAGCCGGCCCCCGCCGGCTGACGCGGCGTCAGCCGTGCGGGTGACGGCGCGGAGAACACAGCCCGCTCACACTCCGGTCTCATCGTGCTCTCAGGGTCGCCGATCAGCGTGTCCCCATGACCACGTCCAGTTCCGTTCCTCCGACCAGCGAGCCGTGGCCCGACGCCGCGAAATACCCGCCGCCGGCGGTCCCGGCCGACGCCTCCGCGTCCGGCCCGACCGACCGGCCCGCGCCGCCGCCCGCCGGGGCCGGGCGCGAGCGGCCCGCTGAGACGCTGTTCCCGCCCGTCGCGCTGCCGCCCGTCGGCCCCGAGGGCACGGCCGGCCGGCCGCGTACCCTGCCCGGCCGCACCTGGCGCGGGCGCGCGGACGACCCGCGCTGGGTCCGGCCGGCGTTCCTCGGCCTGCTGCTGGCCACCGCCGTCCTCTACTTCTGGAACCTGACCGCCTCCGGCTGGGCCAACGCCTTCTACTCGGCGGCCGTGCAGGCGGGCAGCGTCAGCTGGAAGGCGATGTTCTTCGGGTCCTCGGACGCGGCGAACTTCATCACCGTCGACAAGCCGCCGCTCTCGCTGTGGCCGATGGCGGTCTCCGCCCGGATCTTCGGCCTGAGCTCGTTCAGCGTGCTCGCCCCGCAGGTGCTGATGGGCGTCGGCACGGTCGCCGCCGTGTACGCCACGGTGCGCCGCCGGTTCTCCGCGCTCGGCGGCCTGGTCGCGGGCGCGGCGCTCGCGCTGACCCCGGTGGCGGCGCTGATGTTCCGCTTCAACAACCCGGACGCGCTGCTGGTGCTGCTGCTCACGCTCGCCGCGTACGGCACCGTCCGGGCCACCGAGACGGCCTCCACCCGCTGGCTGGTGTTCGTCGGCGTGATGTTCGGCCTGGCGTTCCTCACCAAGACCCTGCAGGCGTTCCTCGTGCTGCCCGCCTTCGCCCTGGTGTACCTGTTCACCGCGCCCGCCGGCTGGGGCCGCCGCTGGCTCCAACTGCTGTACGGCGCCCTGGCGATGGTGGTCTCCGGCGGCTGGTGGGTGGCGGTCGTCGAGCTGATGCCGGCCTCCGCCCGGCCGTACATCGGCGGCTCGCAGGACAACTCCTTCCTCTCGCTGACCTTCGGCTACAACGGCTTCGGCCGGATCACCGGCAACGAGACCGGCAGCGTCGGCGGCGGCCGGCCGGGCGGCGGGGGCAACCCGATGAACGGGGGCGGCGGCTGGGGCTCCACCGGCCTGACCCGGCTGTTCGACGGCGACGTCGGCGGGCAGATCTCCTGGCTGATGCCCGCCGCGCTGATCCTGCTGGTGTTCGGCCTCTGGGCGACCCGCCGCCACCCCCGCACCGACTCGGCCCGGATCGCCTTCCTGGTCTGGGGCGGCTGGCTGGTGTGCACCGCGCTGACCTTCAGCTTCATGTCGGGCATCTTCCACCAGTACTACACGGTGGCCCTGGCCCCGGCCGTCGCCGCCCTGGTCGGCATGGGCGCGGACGGCCTGTGGAGGGCCCGTCACCGGCTGCCGTACGCGGCGGTGCTCGCCGTGACGGTCGCCGTCACCGCCTGGTGGGCGTACCGACTCCTGGACCGCAGCGCCGAGTTCGTGCCCTGGCTGCGCTGGGCGGTGCTGGTCGGCGGACTGCTCGCCGCCGTCGCGCTGCTCGCCGCGGGCCGGCTCACCGGACCGACCGGCGGCCGGGTCGCCGCCGTAGCGGGCCTCACCGCGCTGGCGGCGGGCCTGGCCGGACCGGCCGCGTACGCCGTCGACACCGTCTCCACCGGTCACCACGGCTCCATCGTCACCGCCGGACCGCAGGTGCGGGGCGGCGGCTTCGGGCCCGGCGGCGGCCGCGGCGGACCGGTGCGCGGCGCGTTCCCGGGCTTCCCCGGCGGGCAGGACGCACCGAACGGCGCCGGGGGCCTCCCCGGCTTCCCGGGCGGGGCGTTCCCGGGCGGGGGCCTTCCGGGCGGCCGGACGGGCGGTCAGCACGGCGGCGCGGCCGGCGCGTTGCCGGGCTTCCCGGGCGGCGGCCCCGGCGAGGGCCGCGGCGGCATGGGCGGCCTCCTGGAGGGCGCGAAGGTCCCGGCCGAGGTGGCGGAGCTGCTGAAGCAGGACGCCGGCGCGTACACCTGGGTGGCCGCGGCGGTCGGCTCGCAGAACCAGGCCGGCTACCAACTCGCCAGCGGCGAACCGGTGATGGCGCTGGGCGGCTTCAACGGCAGCGACCCCTCGCTCTCGCCGGACGGCTTCAAGAAGCTGGTCGCCGAGGGCAAGGTGCACTGGTTCATCGGCGGCGGCGGCATGGGCGGCGGGATGGGCGGCTCCAGCTACTCGTCCGAGATCGCCTCCTGGGTGGAGTCCACCTACACCGCGCGGACGGTGGGCGGCACCACCATGTACGACCTGACGGCGGCCCCGAAGGGCGGCTGACCGCCGCCCCCGCGACCGGGGCCGTCCGGCTCCCCCCGGGGAGACCGGACGGCCCCGGGTCCGGTCACGGACGCGGCGCCCGACGCGCCGTCAGCCGCCGCACAGCGACAGCATGGTCTTCTTGTCGGCGGGCGTCACCGGCAGCTGGTACTTCAGCGAGACCTGCGCCCACCGGATCGCGTAGGAGCAGTGCACCTCGGCGTTGGCGGGCAGCCAGGCGGACGGTCCGGAGTCGCCCTTGGAGGCGTTCTGCGAGCCGTCCGCCGGGATCAGGTTCAGCGGGTCGTTGGCGATCTGCACCCGCTTGGCCTTGTCCCACTGCGAGGCGCCCTGCTGCCAGTCGTAGGACAGCGGCATCACGTGGTCGATCTGGATCTTCGACGCCTGCTGCTTGGTCCAGTCCACGGTCTTGCCGGTGTACGGGTCCCAGATCGTCATGCCGGTGACCACGCAGGTGGAGCCGTCCTTGTGCTCGACCTTCTGTCCGTCGCGGGCCAGCACGTCGTCCCGGGTGGCGCAGCTGTTGTGGCCCATCGGGATGCCGTCCACGTTGTCCGTCCAGGCCGGGCCGAACTGGTCGCGGTCGTAGCCGGTCTTCGGGCCGGCGTCGGCGGTCTTCACCTTGGCGATCAGGTCGCGGCCGGCCTTGCGGTCCGCCTCGCCGGTGACGGGCGCCAGGCCGGGCTTGGTGCCGTCGGGGTTCTGCAGGGGGCTGACGCCGCGGTTGGCCGACTGGGGCTTGGCGTGGTCGCCCGAGGTCTTGTCGGCGCCGGTGCACCCGGCGAGGGCGAGCGATCCGAGCAACAGGGCGGCGACTACGGCGGTACGGCGGGATCGCACGGCATTCCTCTGCGGGTGGGCGACGTCTGACGGCGCACCAGGAGACCAGCCGGTCGGAGGCCGGTCAAGGCGACCACGCCGCAGCATGACACACCTCACAATCCGGGCAAACCCCAGCCGGTACGAACCGTCCGCCGGACCCGGTCGCCGGCGCGCGGGGCAGACTGACGGCATGACAGAACTGCGGGTGCCGGCCCTGGTGCTGGCCGCGGGCGGCGGGTCCAGGCTGGGCGGGCGGCCGAAGGCGCTGCTGCCGTACCGGGGGCGGCCGCTGCTGGAGCACGCGCTGGCGGTGGCCCGGGACGGCGGGTGCGACGGGGCGGTGGCGGTGCTCGGCGCGGCGGCGGCGGAGGTCCGGGAACGCGCCGACACCGGCGACTGCGTGCTGGTCGACAACCCCGACTGGCGGACGGGCCTGTCCTCTTCGCTGCGGGCGGGCCTGGCGGCGCTGCCGGCGGGGGCGAGCGCCGTGCTGGTGCTGCTGGTGGACACCCCCGGCGTGACGGCGGAGGCGGTGCGCAGACTGCTCGCCGCGCACGCCGGGCGCACGGATCTGGCGGCGTGCGCCTATGCCGGCCGCCGGGCGCACCCGGTGCTGATCGGCGCGGCGCACCTCCCGGAGCTGCTGGCCACCGCCACCGGCGACGCGGGCGCCCGGGCCCTGCTGGCGAAGCACCCGGTCACCCTGGTCGACTGCACCGGCGCGGCCGTCCCGGACGATCTGGACACCCCGGCGGACCTGGCGCGCTGGGGCATCGACTGACGCCCCGTCAGCCCGGGGGCGCTCCCCGGCGCACGGCGCCGCCCGCACCTTTCCCCCACCTGAACTGCGGTGGAGGATTGCCTCATTCCGCACCGGGCCGGGGTCCGATCGGCGAGGATGGAGGCACTGCTGCCAGCCCGACCGGAACGGACGGTGACCGCTCATGCCGCTGCCCGAGGACGCCGCCGACCCGGCCCCCTTCCCGCCCGGTTCGCCTTCGGGGGCCAGCGATCTGCGCTGCCCGGCGTGCCGGCGCGAGCACCGCTACGAGCCGCCGAGCCTGCCCTGCCCGTGCGGGGCGCAGCTGCGCGTGCCGCTGCTGCGCGGCGGGGTGCCGGTGCAGGTGCGGTTCCGCTCCTGGGAGGACTCCTGGGTGAGCATGCGCTGCCCGCACTGCGGGCGCAGCGACCAGTGGCCGCAGCCGGAGTTCACCTGCGACTGCGGGGCGACGGTGCGGATGCCGGTGGACCGCGCGCCGAAGCTGCAGAGCGCGGGCCCGCGGGCGGCCCACCGGGCGGAGGCGGCCCGGCCGTACACCACGGCGGTGCCGCCGCTCGTCCCGCCCGAGCCGTCGGCGGGGCCCGGCCCCGCCCGGGCGGCGCGTCCGCCGTTCCGGCCGCAGCCGGTGCGCACCCCGCAGGACGCGGTGCTGACGGCGGCCCGCTACCTGCAGTGGCTGGGGTTCGACGACCTGGAGCTGACGGCCGGTCAGGAGCGCGACTCGACCACCCTGCTGGGCGGCCGGATGGTGGCCCGGGTGGACACCTGGACCGAGCCGGCCGACGTGAAGGCGGTCGAGTGCCTGTGGCTGGAGACGCTGCACAGCGAGCAGGTCGCGGCCGCGATGTTCACCGTCTCGGGGTTCTCCCGGCAGGCCACGATCCGCGGCGAACAGCTGCTGGTGGCGCTGTTCACGCTGGACTCGGCGGGCATCCCGCAGCCCTCGAACGGCGCCGCGGAGGCGCTGATGGAGACCGGCTGGACGTCCTGACGCTCCGTCACCGAGAGGTCACCCGGAGGCCGGGGTTCCGGATTTCCTCGCGCTCGTGATCTGGTGCACAAGCTCCTGCGCGTGTTGAATTGCCGCCACGACGCGGGCTCTTGGGGGTTGGGGAGAGCCGGCGGTTCGCTGCATGGCGCGCACAAGGAGGTGGCGTTGTCGGTGCACGGGACTGCCCCGGGGGGCATGGCGGACGTCGTCTGGCGGCTGCGGTCGCGCGGCTGCTGGCAGGAGGCGGCGGACCTGCTCCGCCCGCAGGCCGGCCGGGACCCGACGGCGGCGCTGCAACGCGCCGAACTGCTGATCGAGCAGTGCCTGTTCACCGCGGACCACTGGGAGCGGGCGGAGGACGCCCTGCGCCAGGCGGAGGCCTCGGTCGCCGGCACCGAGCACCGTGCCTCGGCCTCCTGCGCGCGCGGCTACCTGGCGTACGTGGCCAGCGTGCTGAACCGCCGGGACCGGCTGGACGAGGCGCAGGCCGCGCTGGGCCGCACCTCGGCGCTGCTGCCGCCGAAGGCGCCGGGCCGGCCGCTGCTGGACTTCCGGCGCGGGCTGGTCGCGGAGAACCTGCTGCACGACCCGGTGGCGGCGCAGAGTGCGTACACCCGGGCGCACGAGGGCGCCAAGGAGCGCGGCGACGACCTGCTGCGCTCCTCGACCTGGTGCCACCTGGCCGGCCTGGCGGGCGCGGCGGGCGACCTGGAGCGCGCCCGGGAGGGCTTCGCGGCGGCACTGAAGCTGCGCGAGCGGCTGGGGTTCACGGTGGGAGTGGCGCCGGCGCTGGCCGCCCTCGCGGAGGTCTCCGAACCGGCCGAGGCCGAGCGGCTGCGCGCGGAGGCGACCCGGCTGGTCCAGGCGCTGGGCGGGGTTCCGGTGTGGCTGGCGCGGCGGCTGGGGCACCTCCCCGCCCAGGCGGTGGCCCCGGACGGCGGCACGGTGCGGGACCTGCGACACGGCATCAGCTAAGGTGAGGCTTACCTGTCCGGGCGGAGCAGCGGCCCGGACAGGTCCACCGCGCCGTGCCCGGGCCCCGCTCCCGGGGTACCACCCAGGGAGCCCGCGTGACTGCCCGCCAGGTCGAGCAGTGCCCCCCGCCCGCCACCGCCGACTCCCTTCCCTGCCGGGCGAGTTGGCAGCGCCTGACCGAGGTCTTCCCGGACCTGCGGATCCACTGCGCCACCCCCCGCACCGGCCCCGGCTGGACCACCGCCGCGGCCCTCGCCGCCGACCCGGCCGCCCTCGACGCGATGATCGCCTTCGACGAGCGCCTCGGCCTCGACCTCTACGGCACCGCCGCCCGCCCGGACGTGACGGCCGGCTTCAGCCTGCACCGCTACGCCTGGCCCGCCGCGCTGGCCTTCACCCTGCCGTGGTTCCTGGAGCGCCGCGTGCCGGTGCTGCCGGTCGAGCGGCTCGCGATCAGCCGCTCCACCGGAGAACTGACGGTCCGACCGACCGCCTTCCACTGCCTGCCGGACGACCCGGCCGCCCACCGTCCGGACGCCCTGGTGGTCCCCGACCGCCCGGCGCTCGACGCCGCGTTGCGCGCCGCGCTCGCCGGGCATCTCGCGCCGGTGCTCGACGCTTTCCGCCCCCGCGTGCGACGCGGGCCGCACACCCTCTGGGCACTGGCCACCGACGACGTGGTGGACGGCCTCTGGTACCTCGCCACCCTGCTCGGCGAGGAGCCCCGGGCGGTGGCCGAACTGACCGCCCTGCTGCCGGGCGGCGCCTCGTCGGCCCCGTTCGTGGGGGCGCCGGGCTTCCGCGGGGAGGGCGGCAGCCGGACCAGGACCAGGGCCGGCTGCTGCCTCTTCTACACGGTCCGGCCGGCCGAGATCTGCCTCAGCTGCCCCCGCAACAAATAGATCTGACTATCTTTTGATTTTCTGCCGGAATTCCCCCCTGACGGTGTATTGGTCCCGTTCCGGTCATCACGCCCGAATTTCTCCGCCATGATGGTCCCCCCATCAAGACGCGGAAAGCGAGGCTGGATCAGGTCATGAGACTGTCGGACATACCGCTTGGCTGGGTCGTCGCCGGCGCGGCCGCACTGGTGGCCGCCGTCGCCCTGCTGGCCTTCGCCCGCAGCCGCTCGGCCGCAGCCGCCAACAACGCCGGCACGGACTCCTGGGAACGCGCCGAGGAGCGCCGCCGCCGCACCGAGTCGCTCTACGGGGGCGCCTCCTACCTGCTGCTCTTCTGCTGCGCCGCGGTCGCCGCCGCGCTCTCCTTCCACGGACTGGTCGGCTTCGGCATCCAGAACCTCGGCCTCTCCGGCGGCTGGGAGTACCTCGTCCCGTTCGGCCTGGACGGGGCCGCGATGTTCTGCTCCGTCCTCGCCGTCCGCGAGGCCAGCCACGGCGACGCCGCGCTCGGCTCCCGCCTGCTGGTCTGGCTGTTCGCGGCGGCCTCCGCCTGGTTCAACTGGGTGCACGCGCCCCGCGGTTTCGGCCACGACGGCGCGCCGCAGTTCTTCGCCGGCATGTCGCTCTCGGCGGCGGTGCTGTTCGACCGCGCACTGAAGCAGACCCGGGTCGCCGCCCTGCGCGAGCAGGGCCTGGTGCCCCGTCCGCTGCCGCAGATCCGCGTGGTCCGCTGGCTGCGCGCCCCGCGGGAGACGTACGCCGCCTGGTCGCTGATGCTGCTCGAAGGCGTCCGCACGCTGGACGAGGCCGTCGAGGAGGTCCGCGACGACAAGCGCACCGCCGCGGAGAACCGGGAGCGCCGCAGGATGGCCTCCCGCCGGGAGCGCGCCGAGATCAGGGCCATCGGCCGCCAGCCCGGCAGCGGGTGGCGCACCCGCCACGCCCGCCAACTCGAACCCGCCCCGGCGCCCCCCGCCACGACGGAGCCCGCCATAGCCCCCGCCGGCCTTCCCGCCACCCCCGCCCACCGCAGCATCGACCTCACCGCCGAGGAGGACACGGCCCCGCTGCCCCGCCTGGCCTCGCTCGAACAGAAACTGAAGGACCTGGAGCAGCAATTCGGGTAGCGGAATTCCGGCGGACCCCGAAACGCCCGGGAAACGGAGCGGGCGAGCCGCTAACTGCTCAGCTCGAACCACATCCGCTTGCCCGAGCCGCGGGGCTCCACGCCCCAGGTGTCGGCCAGCGCCTCGACCAGCATCAGGCCGCGGCCGGAGGACGCCTGTTCGCCGGGGGTGCGGCGGGTCGGCCAGAGGTCGGACTCGTCCTCGACCTCGACGCGCAGGCGGGCCCGCCCGCCGTCCTGGTAGAGCCGCGCGGTGAACATCGCGTCCCGGTCGGTGTGCCGGATCGCGTTGGTGACCAGCTCCGAGGCGAGCAGTTCGGCGGTGTCGATGAGCTCCGGCACGCCCCAGCGCCGCAGCGCGTCGCGCAGTTCGGCGCGGAGTTCGGAGATCCGGGCGAGGTCGGCCTGGCCGATCCGGCGGCGCAGCTGCTGCGCGGCGCGCCCGCCCGCGGGCCCGTCCCAGCGCAGCAGCAGCAGGGCGATGTCGTCCTCGCGTTCGCTGGTGTCGGCGGCCTGGGAGGCGATCCGGTCGGCGAGTTCCTCGAGCGGTTCGCGCGGGGACTCGCCGACGGCGGGGAGCGGTGCGGAGACGGTCTCGCAGAGCCGGGCGAACCCGGTGTCGAGGTCCATGTCGCGGGCCTCGACCAGGCCGTCGGTGCAGAGCAGCACGGTCTCGCCGGGGTCGAGGCTGAACCGGGTGACCCGGTACTCCTCGTCGGGGGCGACGCCGAGCGGCAGCCCGCCCGCGACCGGCACCGCGTGCGCGGTGCCGTCGGCGCGGCGCACCACCGGGTCGAGGTGGCCGGCCCGGACGGCGTAGACCACGCCGTAGTCGACGTTGACCTCGGCGTAGGTGCAGGTCGCGAAGTGGTCGGTGTCGAGGTCCGCGAGGAAGCGCGAGGCGCGGGCCATGACGGCGGCGGGCGGGTGGCCCTCCGCCGCGTAGGCGCGCAACGCGATCCGGAGTTGGCCCATGATGCCGGCGGCGTGCACGTCGTGGCCCTGGACGTCGCCGATGACCAGGCCGACGTGGCCGCCGGGCAGCGGGACGACGTCGTACCAGTCGCCGCCGATCTGCAGGCCGGAGCCGGCCGCGAGGTAGCGGACGGCGGTGGTGACGCCGGGGACGGCGGGGACGGTGCGGGGCAGCATGACGCGCTGGAGGCCGGCGGCGAGCTCGTGTTCGGCGTCGTGCAGCCGGGCCCGGGCGAGGGACTGGGCGACCAGTCCGCCGAGGGTGGAGAGCAGGGTGCGCTCGTCGGCGTCGAGTTCGCGGGCGTCGTCGAAGGAGACCACGCAGACGCCGGTGGGGCGGCCGCTGGCGATCAGCGGGAGGAACGCCCAGGAGGAGCGTCCGCTGTTCTCGGCCCAGTCCCAGGCGTCGGGGTAGCGCTCGCGGTACTCCTCGCGGTTGGAGACGAAGATCGGGGCGCGCTGCCTGATCGCCTCGGCGGCGGGGTGGCTGGGCGAGAGCGGGATCCGGTCGAACTGGTCGCTGAGCGCGTTGCGGTAGCCGCTGGAGCCGAGCAGGGCGATCCGGCCGGCTTCCAGGGAGGCGAGGGCGAGGCCGTCGGGGCCGAGGCCGGGCAGCGGCAGTTCGGTGAAGACCCGGGCGACGTCGCGGACGGTGACGGCCTCGGACAGCGCGCGGGCGGCCTCCTTGATGAACCGGGAGCGCTCCTCGCGCAGGACGGCGAGTTCGTCGGCGCGTTCGCGCTTGTGGAGTTCGACGGTGGCGTCCCAGACGAAGCCGACCATCCGGGAGGGGCGGCCGAAGGCGTCGGCGAGGACCCGGCCGCGGAAGCGCACGGCGTGCAGTTCGCCGTTGGGGAAGACCGTGCGGTAGTAGGCGCCGCACTGGCCGAGTTCGGCGACCGCGCGTTCGACCCGGCGGCGCACCACGGGGGCGTCCTCGGGGTGGAGCAGGGCGAGGAAGGAGCCGGAGGTGCGGTCGAAGGACTGGCCGGTGAGTCCGAGGATGGCGCAGGCGCGCCGGTCGCCGACCAGGATGTCGCGCCGGATGTCCCAGTCGTAGGAGCCGATGCCGTTGGCGGCCATCGCCGGTTCGAGCCACTCGGGGGTGGAGTCCCCGGTGCGGGTGGGCAGGCCGCGGGCGGTGGTCGGCACGGCGCGGCCGGCGGCGGTGCGCAGCGGGTTCGCGGGGGTGCCGTTCCTGGTGGCCTGGGCGGGCGGGGTTCGGCGGGCGGGCCCAGGCGCCTCGGGCTCGGTGGCCATGCTTCTCCTGCCGGTGCCTTGCCTGGCGGTCGCTGGTATCCGTATCCCCTGGTGGGCCGGCCGGACCGCGATGGTTTGCGTGTGCCTACTGGCACACATTCTCACTAGCCTCTCGTATGTTCGGCAAGGCGGCAATGCCGGTGCCCCGGACGGTACAGATCGCACACGATCCCGCCCGGCATATTCACCCGTTCGGACCCGCGCAGTGGCCGGTGCGGAATTGGTTCCGCCGGTTGGGGGTGGGCCGCTCAGAGCACGGACAGCTCGAACCAGGTGACTTTTCCGTCGCCGCGCAGTTGCACGCCCCAGTCGTCGGCGAGCGCCTCCACCAGCAGCAGGCCGCGCCCCGAGGTGGCGCTCTCACTGGGGGGACGGCGGCCGGGCAGCCGGCTGGTGCGGTCGTGCACCTCGACCCGCAGGCGCTGTTCGGCGGTGAGCACCGCGTCGAATTCGGCACCCTTGCCGGTGTGCACCAGCGCGTTGGTGACGAGTTCGGAGGTCAGCAGCTCCGCGGTGTCGGCGAGCTCGGGGACGCCCCAGCGGTCGAGTGCGGCACGCAGCCGGCGCCGGACGGCGCCCACGGCGGGCAGGTCCGCCGCGTCCAGGGTGGCGTGCAGGCGGCGGTGCAGGGCGCACTCCGGCTGGTGGACCGGGGCGGCGCTCTGCGCGTGCGGCTGCGGCCTGACCGGTGGGTGCGGTGGGAGGTGCGCCGGCCCCTGCTGGTCGGTCTGCTCCCGGCGCGAGGCCGAGCGCTGCCGCGGGAATCTTGCCTGACCGTCCATCACCTTCGTAAGCCCCCGCCTTCGTTCCGGACGGCCGCTCCGGTCCCCCACCGGCCCTGCGGCCACTTCTGGTCATCCTCATGCCCACTCGGCGGCGTTTGCAACAGTGATCCGCCCCTACGCCCGTGGTGAACGGTGCGCAAGGGCGTGCGCGGGCACGCGGACGAGCCGGGGCGCGCCCGCCCGGCCCGGGGTGCCGGGCGGGGTGTACGTGACGGTGCGTCAGCTCGTCCTCGGTGCGATCCTCGCACGATCGGATCGGCGCGCCCGAGCGGTGCAGACGAATTCCGCACACCTTCCGACCGGTTCTCCCACTCCTTCCCCGTGCGCCTGCGGGGCGTCCCGGGTCTGCGGTCGGACGCTGGACACGACGGGCGGCCGCGGGTTCAATGGGGCTCACGTTTGAACGTCGTTCTAAACTGCTCCGAGACGCTTCACCGACCACCCTCCGTCCCCCCTCGACGAGCGAGGCACCGTGAGACTGACCCCCACCGAACGGGACCGGCTGCTGATCTTCACCGCGGCCGAGCTGGCCCGCGCCCGACGGGCGCGCGGCGTGCGACTGAACGTGCCGGAGGCGACGGCCCTGATCGCCGACACCGTCTGCGAGGCGGCCCGCGACGGCCGCCGCCTCGCCGAGGCGATCGAGGCCGGCCGCTCCGTGCTGAGCGCCGATGACGTGCTGCCGGGCGTGCCGGACGTGGTGACGGTGGTGCAGGTGGAGGCGGTGTTCGACGACGGGACGCGCCTCGCCGTGGTCAACGACCCGTTCCGCGGCGCGGGTTCGCTGGGCGACGGGGCGCCGGGCGCGGCCCTGCCGGGCTCCGGCGCGGGCTACGACCCGGTGGAGGAGCAGCTGCTGCTGCCGGTGCACAACACCGCCTCGGTGCCGATCTCGGTGACCTCGCACTTCCACTTCTTCGAGTCCAACCCGCGGCTGGCCTTCGACCGGGCCGCCGCGTACGGCATGCACCTGGCGGTGCCGGCCGGCTCCTCGGTGCGCTTCGACCCGGGGACCACCGTCGAGGTGGGCCTGGTGCCGATCGGCGGCGAGCGGGTCGCGATCGGCTTCGCCGGCCTGGTCGACGGACCGCTGGACGCGCCGGGCGCGAAGGACGCGGCGCTGGCCAAGGCCCGGGCGACCGGCTACCTCACCGAGTTCGACGACGCGGAGCCCGCGCAGTGACCGCCACCCCCCGCCGCCGCAGGAAGGACCGCGCATGAGCGCCATCACCCCGCACGACTACATCTCGGTGCACGGCCCGCGCGCCGGCGACCGGGTCCGGCTGGGCGACTCCGGGCTGATCGTCCGGGTCGAATCCGACTCACAGGCCCCGGGCGACGAGTTCCTCGCCGGGTTCGGCAAGACCGCCCGGGACGGGCTGCACCT
Source organism: Kitasatospora sp. NPDC059646 (assembly GCF_042734615.1). Lineage (NCBI taxonomy): Bacteria > Bacillati > Actinomycetota > Actinomycetes > Kitasatosporales > Streptomycetaceae > Kitasatospora > Kitasatospora sp. NPDC059646. Next base: position 113,106 of record NZ_JBHWDS010000017.1, on the reverse strand, counting down.
GAAGCCGGCCGCGGTCCGCGAGACCTGCGACGTGGTGATCTCCAACGTGCTGGTGATCGACGCGGTGCAGGGCATCCGGAAGACCTCGATCGGCATCCGGGCGGGCCGGATCTCGGCGATCGGCCGGGCCGGCAACCCGGACACCCTGGACGGCGTCGAGGTGGTGGTCGGCACCGGCACCACGATCGTCTCCGGCGAGGGCCTGATCGCCACCGCGGGCGCCATCGACACCCACGTGCACCTGCTGTCGCCGCGGATCATGGAGGCCTCGCTCGCCTCCGGCGTGACCACCGTCATCGGCCAGGAGTTCGGCCCGGTCTGGGGCGTCGGCGTCAACTCGCCGTGGGCCCTGCGGCACGCGTTCAACGCCTTCGACGCCTGGCCGGTCAACATCGGCTTCCTGGGCCGCGGCTCGTCCTCCGACGCCGCACCGCTGGTGGAGGCGCTGGCGGAGGGCGGCGCGTCCGGCTTCAAGGTGCACGAGGACATGGGCGCGCACACCCGGGCGCTGGACACCGCGCTGCGGGTCGCCGAGGAGTACGACGTCCAGGTCGCCCTGCACACCGACGGGTTGAACGAGTGCCTGTCGGTGGAGGACACCCTCGCGGTGCTGGAGGGGCGCACCATCCACGCCTTCCACATCGAGGGCTGCGGCGGCGGCCACGTGCCGAACGTGCTGAAGATGGCGGGCGTGCCGAACGTCATCGGCTCCTCCACCAATCCGACCCTGCCGTTCGGCCGGGACGCGCTGGGCGAGCACTACGACATGATCGTCTCCGCGCACGACCTCAAGCCCGACCTGCCGGGCGACGCCGCGATGGCCCGCGACCGGATCCGGGCCGGCACGATGGGCGCCGAGGACGTGCTGCACGACCTCGGGGTCATCGGCATCACCTCCTCGGACGCCCAGGGCATGGGCCGGGCCGGCGAGACGGTGCGCCGCACCTTCGCGATGGCCGGCAAGATGAAGGCCGAACTCGGCCCGCTCGACGGCACCGGCTCCTACGGCACCGCCGAGGGCGGCGACGACAACGAGCGGGTGCTGCGCTACATCGCCAAACTCACCATCAACCCGGCCATCGCGCACGGCCTTTCGCACGAGGTCGGCTCGATCGAGGTCGACAAGCTGGCCGACATCGTGCTGTGGCGACCCGACCACTTCGGCGCCAAGCCGCAGCTCGTGCTCAAGGCCGGCTTCCCCGCGTACGGCGTGGTCGGCGACCCGAACGCCTCCACCGACCGGTGCGAACCCCTGGTGCTGGGGCCGCAGTTCGGCGCGCACGGCGCCACCGCCGCGGACATCTCGGTGGCCTTCGTCGCCCAGGCCGCCGCCGACGCCTCCTACTTGGACGTCGCGGGCGACCAACTGCCCACCCGGCGACGGCGCGTGGGGGTGCGCGGCACCCGCGGCATCGGCCCGCGCTCGATGCTGCGCAACGGCCGGCTCGGGCACGTCGACGTCTCCGCGACCGGGCTGGTCTCGCTGGACGGCGAGCCACTGCGCTCCGCACCCGCCGACTCGGTCTCCCTCAGTCGCCTGTACTTCCTGTGAACTCCCCTCACTCCCTTAGGACTTGCACCCCATGACCTCCCCCGCTCCCGCCTCGCTCGGCTTCCGGATGCCCGCCGAATGGCACCCGCACGAGCGCACCTGGATGGCCTTCCCCACCCCCAACCCGACCTTCGACGGGGCGGAGCAGCTGGACGCGGCCCGCCGCGCGTGGGCCGAGGTGGCCAACACGATCGTCCGCCACGAGCCGGTCACCCTGGTCGTCAACACCGGCGAGACCGAGCAGGCCCGGCCCTACCTCTCCCCCGAGGTGGAGATCGTCGAGCGCCCGCTGGACGACGCCTGGATGCGCGACATCGGCCCGTCCTTCCTGATCTCCGCCGACGGTGAACCGGCCGCCGCCGACTGGGTGTTCAACGGCTGGGGCGCGCAGTCCTGGGCCCGCTGGGACAACGACCGGCACATCGCCGAGCACGTCACCGAACTGGCCGGCGTCCGGCGCTTCGCCTCCCGCCTGATCAACGAGGGCGGCGGCATCCACGTCGACGGCGAGGGCACCGTCCTGGTCACCGACACCGTCCAGCTCGGCGAGGGCCGCAACGCCGACTGGACCCGCGAGCAGGTCGAGGCCGAGCTGCACGCCCACCTCGGCACCACCAAGGCGATCTGGCTGCCGCGCGGACTGACCCGCGACTACGACGAGTTCGGCACCCGCGGCCACATCGACATCGTCGCCGCGTTCGTCCGCCCCGGCACCGTCGTGGTGCACTCCCAGCCCGACCCGGCCCACCCGGACCACGAGGTCTGCCAGGAGCTCGCCGGGATCCTCCGCGCCGCCACCGACGCCCAGGGCCGCCCGCTGGAGGTCATCGAACTCCCCGCCCCCACCGTTCTGTTCGACGAGGACGGCGAGCCGGTCGACTACTCCTACATCAACCACTACGTCGCCAACGGCGTCGTCGTCCTGTGCGCCTTCGACGACCCGCGCGACCAGGAGGCCAAGGCGATCCTGGAGAAGGCCTACCCGGGCCGCACCGTCGAACTGGTCGACGCCCGCGAGATCTTCGCCAACGGCGGCGGCATCCACTGCATCACCCAGCAGCAGCCGAAGGCCTGACGCCCCGACGGCCGCGGGCGGAGCCTCCCTTCGAGGTTCCGCCCGCGGGTCCGTCCGGCCGCCGGTGAACACCCGCAGACGATCTCCGACATCCGGCCTCCGCACGCGGGTCGCCGGTTAGCATGCCCGTGCAGGCGTCAGGGGGACGCCCGCCCAGCATTGGGGGATCCACGCATGCGCATCCGCGCGAAGGGGCTCGCTGCCCTGTTCCTCGGCTCTCTGCTCGCCGTCGGCGCCACCGCCGCACCGCAGGCCGGAGCCGCCACCACCGCGCAGACCGGCGCGACCCGCGGCCTGGAGATCGGCGTCCCGGCCTACGCCTACCCGAACCAGCAGATGCTGCTCGACGTCCAGGCCGCCCAGCCCGCGGCGTCGATCGTCATCCTCAACCCGAACAACGGCGACAACCCGTTCGACGCCTCCTGGCAGGCCCGGGCCGACGCGCTCCGCGCCCGCACCACCGCCACCGGCGAGCACACCCGGGTGCTGGGCTACGTGCACACCGAGCGCGGCAAGCGCGACAAGGCCGCCGTGCTCGCGTCCGTCCGCAACTACCTGGTCACCGGGGACGGCAAGCTGCACGTCGACGGCATCTTCTTCGACACCACCAGCCGCGAGTGCGGCGACAACAACGCGGAGCGCGACTACTACCTCGACCTGCGCCAGCAGGTCCAGGCGATCGTCCACTCCATCGACCCGGCCGCGCAGGAACTGGTGGTGAACAACCCGGGCACCGCCGTCCAGGACTGCTTCCTGGAGCCCGGCAGGCGCACCGCCGACACCTTCGTCACCTTCGAGGGCACCTACGCCGCCTACACCAGCTCCTACCTGGGCGGAAACGTCTTCAACCTGACCGCCGGCTACTACCCGGGCGCCGCGTTCGACCCGAACGGCACCTCGTACTGGCACCTGGTCCACGCCGTCCCGGACGCCGCCGCGATGCACACCGTCCTCGACACCGCGTTCACCCGCGGCGCCGGGTACGCGTACGCCACCGACGACGTCCTCGACAACCCGTGGGACGCCACCCCCGCCTGGGGCTTCGGCGCGGAGACCTCCTACGCCGCCACCATCGGCTGACCACCCGCCGACCGCCCGTCCGGGCCCGCCCCGCCGCCGCGGAGGGGCGGGCCCGGCGCTGACCGGGTGTCATGGAACCATGACACCCGAAACGCTCGACGACCTCACCGACGAACTGCTGCGCCTCGCCCCCGGGCTGGACCGCGAACAGGCCGCCGCCGTCCTCCGCAAGGCCTACCGGGCCGGCCTCGACGACGGCCGGCAGGAGACCGCCGAGGGACGCGAACACACCGGCTGGTGACCCCCGGCCACACCCCCGCCCCACCCCGTGCGGGAGACTGGACCCCGGACAGCCAGCAACGAGGAGAGCGGATGGCCCCGCCACGCACCCGCCGCCCGGCCCGCCCCAGGGAAGAGGTGTACGCGGCCGCCCGCGCCGCCATCGCCGAACACGGCCTCGCCCGCCTCACCATGGCCGGCCTCGGCCAGCAACTCGGCATGAGCGCCGGCCACCTGCTCTACTACTTCGGCAGCAAGGACCAGCTGCTGCTGGAGACCCTCCGCTGGAGCGAGACCCAGCTCGGCGAACGCCGCACCCGCGAACTCGCCCGCCGCGACCTGCCCGTCCTCGAACGGCTCGGCCGCTACGTCGACCTCTACCTGCCCGAGGGCCCCGGCGACCCGCGGTGGATCCTGTGGATCGAGGTGTGGAGCCGCTCCCCCGGCACCGCGGAACTCCGCCAGGGCCAGCTCGACATCGAGACCCCCTGGCAGGACGACCTCACCGCGCTCATCACCGAGGGCCTCGCCACCGGCGTCCTCGCGCCCGTCGGCGGCGTCCCCGCCGCCGAACGCGCCGCCCAACTCCGCGCCCTGCTCGACGGCTTGGCCGTCCCGCTCGCCATCGGCCTGCCCGCCACCAGCCGCGAGGCGGCCACCGCCCACGCCGTCTCGGCCGCCCGCGCCCTGCTCGGCGCCGCACCGGACTCCTGACGGGGCGTCACTCCGTCCAGACGGCGGCCGCGGTGCGGTCGTCGGCGTAGCCCTTGGCGCGGACCTGGATCTGGCGGAGGAAGTCGACCGTGCCCGGCGGGTGCGGGTGGGCCCAGTGGCTGGACAGGAAGTGGGCGACGGCGGGCTCCTCGGCGATCGGATCGGCCAGGCCCGGGGTGCACAGCAGCAGGATGTCGCCCGAAGTGGCCGGGACCAGCCGGAACCGGAACGGGCGCGGCGCGGGGAGCGCGGCCGGCGGCAACGGCGGGTGGCCGTCCGGGTGGTGGAGCAGCCGGGCCGCGTAGGCGTCGATCCAGTGCCCGGACCGCAGCAGGTACAGGCCGCCCGGCCCGGTCCCGAACGCAACCCGGTGGGTGGCCGCCGGGTCGGTCGACATCAGCAGGCAGTGCAGCGACGCGGTCTCCTCCGGCACCGGCGCCGGGTCCGGCGCGGGCTCCGCGCCCTCGGTCCGCAGCCGGGCCGCCGCCTGGAGGGCGATCCGCTGCAGGCCGTACCGCAGCCGGTCGCGGGCCCCGGCCCGCAGGTCGGCGGCGAGCTCGGCCCGGCTGCGGCCGATCGCCGCGGCCAACTGGCGGGCCGCGTCCGCCGCCGCCGCGCAGCCCCACTCGGGGTCGGCGCGCCGCGCCGGGCCCGCGAGCACCGCCAGCACCAGCCCGTCCTCGGCGTCCCCGAACCGGACGGTGAGCAGCGCGTCGCGCCGCGGCTCACCTCGGTAGCGGGCGGAGTCGCCGCGGATCGACACGGCGCGCAGCGTGGTCGCCGCGAACTGGGCGCCGTCGATGGCGGTGTCGGGCACCACCGACGCCAGGGCGGCCGGGTCGGACACGGGCAGCGCGGTCGGCTCGGCCGCGTACGTGGGCGGCCGCTCCCCGACGTGCGGCACCGCCGGCGCGTCCGGCCCCCGCCAGGGCGCACCGCGCTCGGACGGCGGGGCCGCCGGCGCGTCGGGTTCCGGCGCCGGCACCGGCCCTGCCACGGGCTCGGCCTCCGGCTCCGGCTCCGGCTCCGGCTCCGGCTCCGGCTCCGCAACGACCGGGGCCTTCACCAGGTTCGGCGGCTCGGGCGGCGGCGCCTGTCCGACGGGGTCGGACGGCTCGTCCTCGGTGGGCCGGAGTTCGGGCCAGGCGGCCTCGGCCCAGCTGCGCGGGGGCGGCACGGGGAGCGGGGTCTCGTCCCGGACGGGCGGCGGGGCGTCCTCGACGGGGCCCCGTTGCGGAGCGTCCTCGACCGGACTGCGCTGCGGGGCGTCCTCGACCGGACTGCGCTGCGGGGCGACGAGTCCGGCGGCGGTGGTGAACCAGTCGTCCACGGAGGTGGTGTCGGCGGTGGCGTCGGGAGTGTCGGGGAGGGTGTCGGCGGGGCCCGCGTAGACGGTGTGCCACCAGGCGTCGTCGGGTCGGGTCGGCCTGGGTGCGCCCTGCTCGTTCAACTGACGGCTCCTGATCCGTGGGGGTGCCGGACGTCACGCCATTCTTCCCAAGGACCGAGGACGCTGTCCGCGAATCGGAACATCGCACGGAAGGCCGGGGAGGGTTCCGGCCATTGCCGGTCGGGGTCGGCCACCAGCGGGCCTCCTGGGCCCTTCGATGGGCTGTTCGGACCGAAAATCGGAGCCCAAGGGGGGCATCGCTTCACCCGATCGGCTGATTAATATGTGCGCATGACCGCGCCAGGACTTCGCACTCGACCCCGGGAAGGGACCGCGTACGCGGCACTCCGCCCGGTGGCGGTGCTGTGGTCCCTGCTGCTGGCCGCCCTGCTGGCGCTGCTGCCGTGCGCGGCGAACGCCGCCACCACCACCAGCACCCCGCCGGCCGGGCCCGTCACGTCCGTACAGGCGGTGCCGGCCGTCCCGGCGGCGGCCGCCGTCACGGACCGGACCGGCGCCCCGGCCGCGCACCAGCACGCGTGGCCGGCGGCCGGCACCGGCGTGCGCATCCTGTGCACCGCCGACGGGCCGTCCAGGATCCCCGGTCACGGCTGCTCCAGCCACTCCTTCTGCGGCCCGGAGTCGCAGTTGCCGAACGCGCCCCCGCAACCCGGCGCGGTCGTCCTGCCGCAGTTGGTCGCCCCGGCCGCCTCGCCCGCCGCCCCGGTGTACGAGGTCCGGACGGGGCCGCACCACGCGCCCGATCTGCACGTGCTCCAGGTTCACCGGTCCTGAGCGGAACCCACCGCCGGCCCGTTCCCCGTGCGCGGGGCGGTCGGCGGCTCCGCTGCCCCCACCTCACCGCAGACCGCCGTGCGCGCCACGGCGGGGACAAGGAAGACAACCATGGGTTCCGCCTCCAAGCAGTCCGACCAGAGGCCCACCGGCAAGCAGCCCAAGCCGGGCAGCAAGGCCGCCCAGCAGGCCGACCGCCGGGCCCGGATCGCCGAGCTGCGCGCCGCCGAGCAGCGCCGTGAGCGCCGCAACAAGATCCTCACCATCGGCGTCTCGAGCGTCCTGGTACTCGCCATGATCGGCGGCGGCACCTGGCTCGCGCTGGACGCCAAGCACAAGAAGGACCAGAAGGCCGCCCAGGCGAAGTCGCCGATCGAGGGCGTCAAGACCTGGGACAACCTGTCCCGCACCCACGTGCAGACCGAGGTCAAGTACCCGCAGACCCCGCCGGTCGGCGGCGACCACAACCCGGTCTGGGCGACCTGCATGGGCAACGTCTACGACCAGCCGATCAAGAACGAGAACGCGGTCCACTCCCTGGAGCACGGCGCGGTCTGGGTCACCTATAACGGCAAGGCCACGCCCGACGACATCAAGACCCTGGGCGACAAGGTCAAGGCCACGCAGTACAGCATGATGAGCCCCTACCCGGACGAGGAGGGCACCATCACGCTGTCCGCCTGGGGCACCCAGCTGGTGGTGGACTCCGCGAAGGACCCGCGGATCGAGCAGTTCTTCACCAAGTACGTGCAGGGTCCGCAGACCCAGGAGCCGGGCGCCTCCTGCAGCTCGGGCACGATGTGACCGGCGACGGGACGCAGCCGGCGGAGTCGGCCGGCGGTCGGCGGCGCCGGGCGCTGTGGTGGCCGGCCGCGCTCGCGGCCGTGGTCGCGCTCGGCCTCGGGGTGCCCGCGCTGGTCTCCAGCAGCACCCCGGCGGCCGGGAGCTCCGCGTCCGCGCCGAGCACCGACTCGCCGGAGGCCGGGTTCGCCCGCGACATGGCCGCCCACCACCAGCAGGCGATCGACATGTCGTTCATCGTCCGCGACCGCACCCAGGACCAGCCGGTCCGCACCCTGGCGTTCGACATCATCAACACGCAGGCGAACCAGCGCGGCATGCTGATGGGCTTCCTCGACCAGTGGGGCCTGACCCAGGCCAGCGCGGCCAAGCCGATGGCCTGGATGGGCCACAGCTACGAGGCCCACGACGGCTCGCTGATGCCCGGCATGGCGACCAACACCGACCTGGAGAAGCTCCGCACGCTCAACGGCCGGGACGCCGAGGTGTTCTACCTCCAGCTGATGCTCGCCCACCACAAGGGCGGCGTGGAGATGGCCCAGGCGTACGTGGACGCGGCGAAGAACGACGTCGAGAAGCGACTCGCCCAGACCATGGTCAACGGCCAGAAGGCCGAGATCGACCTGATCACGGGCATGCTCACCGAACGCGGTGCCCAGCCCGCCTCCTGACACCCCATCACCCCGAGGGGCGCCACCCGGTAATCCACCGGTCGGCGCCCCTCCGGCATTCCCGCTCCGCGAGGCCGACCGGACGGCGGACCGGCCACGCGACAAGCGAACACTCGGACGAATTGCGATCCTTGACGCCCCAACGGCGAAGCCCCCGGCAAGCGCCCACCGACCAGGACGACCGGCAGACGCCCCGCTCGCACCGAACGAACGGCACGCCGCGGACGCGGGCCGCCCGTCGGCAGCGCGGCATCGTGACAGCGAGCCAACACACCCACCGGGATCCAGCCGTT